>JAKSDN010000053.1 GCA_022360075.1 Kiloniellales bacterium
TGGCGATGGACGAGCCCGATGGTCTGCTCGCCGCCGTGCGCAACGCCGGTGCGATCTTTCTCGGACGCCATACGCCCGAGGCGCCCGGCGACTACGTCGCCGGTCCGAATCACGTGCTCCCGACCGACAGGAGCGCGCGCTTCGCCTCCGGCCTCTCGGTGCTCGACTTCATGAAGCGCAGCTCGATCCTGGCATGCGATGCGCAGTCGCTGGCTCGCCTTGGTCCTGTGGCCGTAACGCTGGCCAAAGCCGAGGGCCTGGACGCCCACGCGCTCTCCGTTGCCCTGCGACTCAGACAACATTTAGATGTCGATGGCGATGGCTGAGCACGGGCGCACGACGGAGGTGAGTGCGGCGGAGCCGGTCAATGTCTGACGGTCCGCCGGACCAGGCGGTGCAGCAGCGCATCGCCGATATCGTGCTCGATGAGAAGAGCGTCGTCCGGCGCAACCCCGATGTCGAGCACGAGCGGGCCGTGGCGATCTACGACCTGTTGGAGGAGAACTATTTCGCGCCGGTCGGCGACTATCGGGGCCCCTATCGCCTGCGACTGGCGATCGAGGAGAACCGGCTTCAGTTCCATATCAACAGCGAGGGCGACACGCAGCTCGGCACCGTGACGCTGCCGCTTTCGCCCTTCCGTCGTATCGTCAAGGACTACTTCACCGTCTGCGAGACCTATTTCGAGGCGATCAAGACGGCGAGCCCGTCACGCATCGAGGCTATCGACATGGGTCGCCGCGGCCTCCACAACGAGGGATCCGAGCTTCTGCGCGACCGCCTCGACGGCAAGATCGAGATCGATTTCGACACGGCCCGTCGGCTGTTCACGCTGATCTGCGTTTTGCACATCCGGGGCTAGCGGCGGATGCCCGAGTTGCCCGGCGCCGTTCTCTTCTCTTGCAGCATGAACGCGGTGCGCTCGCCGATGGCCGAGGCCTTGCTCAAGCACCTGCTCGGCCATCGCATCTACGTCGATTCGGTCGGTGTGCGGCGCGGCGTGACGGACGGCTTCGCGATCGAGGTCATGGACGAGATCGGCCTCGATATCTCCAAGCACCGGCCCAAGACCTTTGAGGATCTCGAGGACACCTCCTTCGATCTGATCGTTTCGCTGTCGCCGGAGGCCCAGCATCAGGCGGTGGAGCTGACGCGCACCATGGCCTGCGAAGTCGAGTTCTGGAACACATTCGACCCCACATTGGCGGAAGGCAATCGGGAGACGCGGCTCGCCGCCTATCGGCAGGTCCGCGATTTCCTGAGGCGCCGGATCGAGGCTCGCTTCACGCTCGATCTCAAGCCGGTCGTGTGAGGAGGGCGGCGAATCTACGCTTCATGCTGCCACAGCATTTGTCTTCAGCACGCGTTTTATGTAAAACCCGGCGCATGGAGCCGCTCGTGGTCGGCCGGCGGAGACGGAGCGCGTAGCGCAGGCGTTGAGGGGATGGCCAAGGAAGACCTGATCGAGTTTCAGGGTACTGTCGTGGAGCTTCTGCCCAACGCGATGTTCCGCGTCAAACTGGACAATGAGCACGAGGTCTTGGCGCACACCTCGGGCAAGATGCGGAAGAATCGAATCCGAGTTCTTGCCGGAGACCGCGTGAACGTCGAGATGACGCCCTACGACCTGACCAAGGGTCGGATCACTTTCCGCTTCAAGTAACCGGGCAGCGAAGCATGACCGCTGCCGAACCGATGGTCTCGGGGCCGGGCGCGGCACCCCATGCGGCGCCGCTGGTGCTGGCCTCGGCCTCGCCGCGGCGCCTGGCCCTGCTACGTCAGATCGGCATCGAGCCGCAGGACGTCGATCCCCCCGCCGTCGACGAGACTCCCCGCAAAGGCGAGTTGCCGCGCGACTATGCCAGACGCCTGGCGCAGGAGAAGGCGCGGACCGTTGCCGCCCGGCAGCAGGGCGCTTACGTGCTCGCCGCCGATACGGTGGTCGCCCTTGGGCGGCGGATCTTGCCCAAGGCAGAGGACGTCGAGACCGCGCGGGCCTGCCTGCAGCGCCTTTCGGGGCGGCGGCACAAGGTGCTCGGCGGCGTCGTGGCGATCGGCCCGAACGGGCGATCGGCGCAGCGCCTGGTCACGACGGTCGTGGCCTTCAAGCGTCTCGAGGCCCGGGAAGTCGAGGACTATCTCGAAAGCGCGGAGTGGCAAGGCAAGGCCGGCGGCTATGCCATTCAAGGCCGGGCTGCGGCTTTCATCCCGGTGATCTCCGGCTCCTACCCCAATGTCGTGGGCCTACCCCTGGCAGAAACGCTGGCGCTGCTCCGGGGGCTGGGATTCGACCGGTGAGCGGGCGGCTCCTGGTCTCGGCCCTGCCCGGCGAAAGACGCTTCGCATGGCTCGGCGACGAGGGCCTCGAAGACCTCCTGATTCTCCGCGACGATCACCCCGAAGTTCTGAACAGCCTCTATCTGGGTCGCGTCACGCGCGTCGACCGCGGCTTGGCGGCGGCCTTCGTGGACATCGGGCTCGCCGAGCCGGGCCTGCTGCCCTTCGACGAAGTTCCGGAGGCACCGCCGAGCGAAGGCGACAGCGTGACGGTCAAGGTGCTGCGCGCGCCCGCGCGCGGTAAAGGGGCGCGGCTGACCGCGCGGCTCAAGGCGCCGCCCCGCGATCTCCCGCACTTGATCAAGGCGCAGCGCCCGCCCGCGCTGCTCGCCGCCGCCGATGGGCCCTTGGCGCGTTTCCTGGCGGCCAAACGTCAGCCGGAGGCCATCCTGGTCGACGACGCCGAGGCGCTATCGGACTTCCGAAATCGACTGGCCGCCACGCGCCCGGCTTGGTTGGACCGCCTCGACCTGGACCTCGATCCGCGACCGCTGTTCGAGCGCGAGGGTGTGGAAGAAGCGATCGACGGGCTGCTCACGCCAAGGGTCGAACTGCCGTCGGGCGGTTATCTCTTGGTCGAGCCGGTGCGCAGCCTGACGGCGATCGACGTCAACTCCGGGACGCATGACGCGCGCGGCAGCCGCTGCAACCTGTTCCACGGAGTCAATCTGGAGGCGGCGGCCGAGATCGCGCGCCAGGTCCATCTGCGCGGCCTTTCCGGCCTGATCATCATCGACTTCCTCGAGATGAGCCGCATGCGTCAGCGCGAGCAAGTAGTGGCCCTGCTGCGCCAGGGGCTCAAGGCTACGGGCGAGCCCTTTCGCGTCTTTCCGATGGCCCCCTCCGGGCTGGTCGAGGTCACGCGCCGGCGCAGCCGGCCGGCCCTCCACGAGCTTCTGACCCAAGCCTGCGGCCTGGGCGGTGGCGGACGGGTCAAGGCGCCGAGTACGCTCGCCTACGAGGCCTTGCGCCGGCTCCGTCAGGAAATCGCGGCGCGGCCGGGCGGCCGGCCTTCGATCGAGGCACCGCGCGCCGTGATCGAAGCGCTCAAGGGACCTCAAGCGCCGGCGCGCCTGGCGCTCGAGGCGCGGCTGGGTCGTGCCATCGGACTGCGCGCGCTGCCGGGGGCGGCGGCGAACGACGTGACCATCGTGATGGAGTGAGCCCATGAGCCGCGACTCGAACGACGAAAGCGACAAGGTCGTACCCCTTTCGAGCCGTCGCCGCCAAGCCGTCGCGCGCTGCCCGATCTGCGGCAAGCCGGCGACGGCGCAGGCCAGCCCCTTCTGTTCCCGACGCTGCGCGAATATCGATCTCGGACACTGGCTCGACGGGAGCTATCGGATTCCGACCGAGGAGGCGCCCGAGGAAGGCATGCCGCCAGATCCGGAAGACGGGTGATGCCGATGGCGCGCCGCGGTCTGATCCTTCTTCCGCTCGCCCTTTGCCTAAGTCTTCTGGCGGGACCGCGGAGCGGCGATGCGATCGAGCCGGCGGTCCTCGAGTCGGTGGCGAGCGTCTTGCCGCGCTGGCCGACAGCTGGCGGGGGCGGCGGTCCGGGCGACGAGCCGGAGGGCAGTGCCGTGGCGATCGCGCCCGGCGGCCACCTCGTTACCGCGCTCCATGTGGTCGATCGGGCCACGGCGATCACGGTTCGCCTGCACGATGGCCGCCGGCTTGCGGGCAGGCTTGTCGGGCGCGATCCGGCGAGCGATCTCGCCTTGATCAAAATCGACGCGGAGCTGCCGTTGCTGCCGATCGCCCCGCCGCCGGGCCTCGGCATGCCGGTCTGCGCGATCGGTAATCAGTTCGGACTCGATCTCTCCGTGACCTGCGGTGTCGTCTCGGCCGTTCGCCGGAGCGGGGTCGGTTTCAATCCGATCGAGGACTTCATCCAGACCGATGCGGCGGTCAACCCGGGCGCCTCCGGAGGCGCCTTGGTGGACCGGGGGGGCCGGCTGGTCGGCGTGCTCTCGGCGATCTTCACGAAGCAAAGCGACGCCAACATCGGCGTCAACTTCGCCGTCTCGACGGCGCTGGTCCGAAGGGTCGTGGACGATCTCCTGCGCCACGGCCGCGTGATCCGCGCCGATCCGGGTTTTGCCGTCGGCGATCTCGGAGAGGAGGAAAGTACCCTCTCGAGCGGCGCGCGCGTGCACCGCGTCGCGGCGCAGGGGGCGGCAGCGCGCGCCGGCCTTCGGCAGGGCGATGTGGTGATCGCCGTGGCCGGGCGGCCGGTGCGCCGGGCGAGCGACGTGACGGCCGCCATTCATCTCTCGCGACCGGGCGAGAGCGTGCTCGTCCGTGTTGTCCGAAACGGCGCGACCGAGGAGCTGCTCTTGAGCCTACCCGAATGAAAACAAGCCATACACCGGGTTGTCGGTGCTGACCCTTATTGCTTCTCGCGTGCTGAGCCCCGCCGCCCTCATGCTGCGCCTGTCGAAGTATGAGGATTGCTCGGTGCGACGGGCAAGGCTGGAGCGATCCTCGCTCTTCGACAGGCGCAGCATGAGGGCGACGGGGCGATCCGAACATCAAAATGGTGCGCTTGAATGCGATACAAGAGCCGAGACCGGTGACCCCTGGTAGGCAGTGGCGCCGGCTCGCCTGCTTCGGCCTCGTCCCCGGCTTCAATCCGACTGCGGACTGGGCAGCCAGCCGGATTTCACCAGGCCCTTCGACGCCCCGGGGGGCGGCATGGCCCGCTCCAGGATGGCCGCCTTGAGCTCGGCGGCGCGCCAGTCCGGATGGCGGGCGAGCAGGCGGGCGGCCAGGGCGGCGACGCGGGGTACGGCGTAGCTCGAGCCGGAGCCGCGGCCCTCGGCGCCCGAGAAGTCCATCACGGCAAGCCCTTCGGCCGGCACCATCAGATCGACGCTCCTCGGGCCCCAGTTCGAGCCCCGGGCCAGGCGGCCGGCATCATCGGACGAGGTGACGACCAGGAAGTTCTCCAGCCGCAGGGCCGCCGGAAAAACCGGCGCCTCGTCGATGTCGCGGCCATTGTTGCCGGCCGAGACGACGAACAGCATCTCCGGCTGTACCGCCGCGGCCTCGGCGAAGGCCGACCAGTCGGCCCGCCGGTTGCTGCCCATGGGCATGGAGACGATGAGCGCGCCGGCCGCCTCCGCGGCGGCGACCATGTCGGTCATGCGGCCCATGTCGGGCCGGGGATAACGGAAGGGCACGACGAAGGCCTCGGGCGCTTCGCGCAGGATGAGGCTCGCAACCGGCGTGCCGTGGCGCAAGGGGAGGAACGGCGAGGCCACCGGGTGGGCGTCGAACGGCCTTGCGTCGCGCTCCCAGAAGTCGAAGCCCAGGGCCCGGCCGTCCGCGTCGTAGGCCAGGCGCGCGGCGACCGCCGGCAGCGCGTAGTTCAGGCCGCTGTCGAAGAGCGCGACTCGGACCGCTTCGGGGGGTGTTGGCGGGCCTGCCGGCATGGGCGGATTGAGCGGCTCGGTCACGCCGGTGGGCTCCAGATCCGGGCCCCAGCGCTCGAGGCTCTCCTGGCGCCCCTCCGCATCGTGGTGCAGCTTGGCGCCGCTGACGATGCGGCAGTTGCCGCCGGCGAGGGCCATGGCCTCGGGCCGGGGGCGTCCGTCGGACGCGACGCTATAGAGCTCCAGGGAGAGGCGGCGCAGCCGCCCGCCCGGGCCCAGCCGCATGATCGCGAGTTCGTCGCCCGAGAGAAGCTGGTAGCGCCGCTGCCAGCGGACCCGCTGGCCGCGCGCCTCGAACACCCGCTCGTCGATCAGGAAGGCGCCGCCCAGGCGCCAGGCGAGCTCCTGCGATGACAGCGCGTCCGGCGTGCAGATCGCCGTCAGGGCCTGGCCGAGGAAGCTGCGGAGGTCGGCCCGAGGATCGGGCAGCCGCTGCGCCGCGGCGGCCGTCAGCGTAAGGCAGCAAGCCGCGAATATGGCCGGGAGCAGGCGGGGAAACATGGCCCGAGACTGCCGCGGGCCGACCCTCGGGGTCAATTGCGGCAGCCGCCTCGGCGCCATTTCGCCGGGGCTGGACAGGCCGGGCGGACCTCCTTATATAGGCTCCTCGCGCCGTTCGGCGTGCGCTCAGTGCCCAGGTAGCTCAGTTGGTAGAGCACGTGACTGAAAATCACGGTGTCGGTGGTTCAATTCCTCCCCTGGGCACCATTCTTTCAATGACTTAGCGGACGCGGGCTCATTTGAGCTTTGGCCCGGGCAGGTCAAGCCGGCAAGCCGCACCAGCCGCCGGAGATCAGGACGAGCAGCAGGCACTCGTCGGCGAACTTTATTCCGAGCAGGCCCTCGTCGCGCCAGGCAACCGTCCCTTCGTAGCGGCCCAAGAGCTGGATCGACAGGTTCACCGCGTCGCCTTCCTGGAGCGCGGCGTCGGTCCTGACTTTCGCGCCCCGCTTCGATAGGTCCACGATCTCACCCTGATAACGCCGCTCGCCCACCCGGATCGTGACTGCGAGGTTCATTTCGGCGCGGCTCGTCTGGCGTCGGTTGTCGGCGGTCGTCGCTGTCGGCATGTCCACCTGATCCCAGATTGCTGTGGCGTCCACGATTGGACCTCGTTGCGAGGCCGAGATCTTCCTGGCCTTGGCACGAAGTCTAGCGCACAAGAGTTTGTTTTTCGTTTGTATTGAGTTCTATTTGATTTGTATTTGTCCCGAATGCTTCCGTTAACCAAACGATGCCGGTCGCACGAAGCCGCATCGGGCAGCCGCTGACTGGCACCGCCTGGTTATGGTAGTCTTAATGGCAAAGGAAAGGCGCCCGGACCGAGATCTCTGTCCCGGCCGGGGCTGCGATAGGAAGCCAGGGAGGCTGAGCGCCATGCGGACGATGTCACTTTCACGCCCCTTCGGGCGTGGCTTGCGATGCCTCTTGTTCTGCCTCGTGCTGGCCGCCGGCCTCATGCCCGTGGGAGAGGGCCTGCACGCCCGGGTGCCGGAGGCCTTGGACAACTGGGTTCCGCTGTCGGCGGGCATCGACGCGATGAAGCGCGGCCACAGCCTCGGCACGCTGGGTGTGGGCGCCGACTCCGAGGCGCTGTGCTTCTTCCTCGCCGGTCTCGGCGACGAGCGATCGAAGATCTTCGCGCCCTTGCGCACATCCGGTCAGAGGGGTGCCGTGAAGCTGAGGATGTCCGGATTCTCGCGCTCTCACGAGCTGGTCTGCAGCCCCTTGTTCGGGATCGGCTGGGACGAGTGACCGCCGCCGCGGCGCAGTGACCTTACGCTCTAGCCGTAGAAGTCGTAGTCGTAGTAATCCGGCAACGGCACGTTCACTTCATCGGCTTCTTCGTCTATGTGCAGATAGAGCGCCAGCTCGCCCTTGTGCAGCGCGAGCGATCGAGAGGCGTTCCTCGGAATCGGAATTCCCTGATCCAGGCAGTACTTGATCAGGGCCGCGCCGAGCACGCTGGTCTCCAAGTTGCGGCATTTCTCTCCCGCCTCGGACCCGAACGCGACCATCGGTGCGCCGTCTTCTCTTGACACGATCGAAAGCGGGCCGCCGGATGCGGCTGCGGGTTCGATTTTGCCCGCGGCAAGCGCGTCTATGATTTCGTCTTGCGAGAAAGTGAGTCGCCTGACCTCGGTCGGCATGATTCTCTCCCAAGGAAGCTTGTCGGCACCCCTTCGTCAGCGACGGGAGTCAGCCATTCGGAAGGGATTGTGACAGGCATGGCAAAGGAAAGCGTTAACTTCGGGTGGTCTATCGTCACGTTGGCCGTGTGCGGTTGGACAACGCCTCGTCCCGCTGCCGTCGCGCCGCATACTGGCCGCATACTGATTGTAGCCATCGCCGAAGGTGAAGACCGCTGCCTGCCTTCTCTATCAGGAACGAACCCACTCACTTTATGCAATCTTAACCTCTAACTCCTAGTCTTACCGAGCAGTTTCGCACCGCAGGCTCGGGGGGATTTTACCGCCTTGTTGCACGCTGACGGCAATGCCGCCCTGGCCCGGCAGATCGCCATACCTGCCCCGCCAAGGCGCACAGGACGCGCACACGAACTGCAGGCGCAGCTCGACAAGCTGCTCGGGCAGATGCGCGTGGCCGTGATCTATGGCGGCGACAAGAGCATCGATGGCGCGGTGATTCACCAGACGATCAACACGCGCTCCTGGAAGAGCTACCAGTCCGTCGCCGAAGATATTGCCGCCTCCCTGGAACGCATCGGCTGCAAACAGGTCTTCATCTTGCCGGAGGACATGCGGCTCGGCGAGCGCCTGCGCGACCATTCCATTCACATGGCGTGGCTCAACACCGGCGGCGTCCAAGGCTACAACCCCATGTGCCACGCCTCGGCGATGCTCGAGATGCTGGGCGTGCCCTACGTCGGACACGACCCCTTGACGGCCAGCGTGCTCGACAACAAGCACAGCTTCAAGCGCGACCTCCTGGCCCTCGGCTTGCCGACGGCGACCTTCATGACCTGGCATCCCGGACGCGGGCCGCTCGTCGCGGCCGAGCAGCGGCGCTTTCAAGCGATCTTCGGGGACTACAGCGGCCCCTTCATCGTCAAGCCGGTCTCGGGGCGCGCCTCTCAGCATGTGCATCTGGTCGAAGACACGCAGGGCCTGACGGCCGTGGTCGACGAGATCTACGAGAAGACCCACAACCACATCCTGATCGAGAAGTACCTGTCGGGCCGCGAGTTCTGCATCGCCGTCTGCGGGCCGGTGGTCGCCAGAGGCCGGAAGCTGGAACGCAGTGCCGGGCCCTTCGTC
This sequence comes from Kiloniellales bacterium, assembly GCA_022360075.1. Next base: position 9,053 of record JAKSDN010000053.1, read on the forward strand.
TTTGGCGCCGTCGAGCGCATGTTGGACTCGGACGAGAAGATCTTCACGTCGATGGACGTGCGCCCGATCACGGTCGACCGCGTGCGCGCGCTCGATCAGGACGCCGATGCCGCGATACTCGCCGGGCTAGCGGAGCTCGCGACCGAAGTCTACTGCGAGCTTGGGCTGGAGACGCTGGTACGCCTCGACGTCCGGGCCGACGATAGTGGAAAGCTCTACCTACTCGAATCGAACCCGAAGCCGGACCTCAAGGCTCCGACAGAGGACAAGACCAGCCTGGTCGTTGCCAGCTTGGCTCGCTATGGCATGGACTACGATGACCTGATCTTGTCGCTACTCGCCGATCGCATCGATCTTCTGTTCAGCCAACGGCGAGGCTGCGTCACACACCTGACAAGCTTGCTGGAGTGACTCGTAGCGCTTCCGAAGATGGAGGCGAGTCGTCGTCATGAATGACATGAAAATGCTTGCGCGCAGGATAACCGATGCCATCACCATGTTCGTGGTGTCGGGCTTGTCATTGCTTCTGCTGATGTATGTGGCATTCGGCGAAGCGCAGCGGACCTATCAGCAGTTTCACCTCGAAAAGCTCGTGGCCCAGGGTCGGGTCATCCAGAGCGCCATCGACAACTTCTTGCGGCCCGGTTTGCCGTTGAAGCAGTACGTCGGCTTCAACACGCGGGCCGGCACGATCTTGTCGTCCGATCCCTCGATCGCGGCGATCATGGTTCTGGATCAGAGCGGGCGCAAGGTCTTCGCGGCAGGCGACGAGAGCATACCGCTTTTGCCGCAGAGCGGCGAGGCCAAGACCTGGCCGGCCGGAGTCGCCGACACGCGACTTTCCGAGGAATTCGTACAGGTCGTCCTGCCGCTGCGAAACCGCTACGAGTCCGTCGGCAACCTCGCCGTCACGATGCCGCGGGCGCTGGTGACCGAGCGGGTTCAGTCCGACTTCGAGCCCCTGCTGATCGTGGCCGCGGTGCTCTCGGCCTGCTTCGGCATCGTGGTCTCGATCTCCCGGCCGCATCTCAGGAATCGCCGTACGCCGTGGCTGCAAATCAGCTACGGTCTGACGTTCCTGGTCATGGCCTGCTTTGTGATCGGGACCCTCGTCAATCTCTATTCGGACGGCGCTCAGGCGAAAACCAAGGCGCTCGCCGATTCGCTCGGCCAGAGGCTGACGGATATCGTCGGGTTCAACCTCAACATCGAGGAGATCCGGGGCCTCGACAAGATCTTCGGCGACTATCGGCGCCTCAATCCGGACATCAGCGCGGCGGGTCTCACCGTCAACGACATCGTGACGATCCACACCGACGAGCAGATGGTCGGCAAGCGCTGGGTCGGCGACAAGCGCGACTACCAATACCTCGTCGACATCACGCCGCAGGACAGCCTACGCGACATCAAGGTGGCGGTCGCCCTGCCGGTGGACGTCGTGTTCCGGCAGATCATCCGAAGCGTGAAGAACTTCGCGGCGCTGTTCGTCGCCTCGGCTTTCTTTGCGGGGCTGTTCCTGCAGATGGCGGGATCGGTACAGCGCTTCCATCGCGACAAGGAGCAGTCAGGCCAGGCCGGACAGTCGACGCCAAACGACGAGTCCGCCCTCAGCCTCGTGAAGCCCGTCTTCTTCGTGGCGGTCTTCGTCGAGCATCTGATGTACTCCTTCTTGCCGCAGTTCATGCACGACACGATCGACGCCTGGGGCCTCTCGTCGGGCTACGTCTCCGCGCCCTTCATGGCCTATTACCTGTTCTTCGCCCTGGCGCTGGTACCCTCCGGCCACTTCGCCCAACAGCACAACCCGAGACCGCTGATGTACGGCGGCCTCATCCTGGCCGCCATCGGCCTGGTCGCGCTGGCCGTGCCGTCGAACTTCACGATGATCATGATCGCGCGATCGCTGGCGGGCATCGGCCAGGGCATGCTGTTCATCGGGGTGCAGTCCTACATCCTCATGACCGCGTCGCCCGACCGCAAGACGCAGGGCGCCTCGATCATCGTCTTCGGCTTCCAGGGCGGCATGATCTCCGGCATGGCGATCGGCTCGCTTCTCGTCAGCTATTTGGGCCCGCAGGGCGTCTTCATGCTGGCGGCCATGATCGCAGGCGGCGTGGCGCTCTACACCCTGGTGCTCGTGCCTTCCATCGAAGCGCAGGAGAGTTCCGACCCGCGGCTCGGCATCACGCTGCGCCAGTTGGGGCTCAGCATGATCCAAATGCTGCGCAGCTTCGAGTTCTTGAGGACCATGCTGCTCATCGGCATTCCGGCGAAGGCGGTGCTGACGGGCATCGTGATCTTCGCGTTGCCTTTGCTCTTGGCCAAGAAGCACTTCCCGCAGGAAGACATCGGTCAGATCATCATGGTCTATGCCGCGGGCGTCATTCTCGCCAGCGGCTATGTGTCGCGGGTCGTAGACCGCATCGGACACACGCAGTCGATCCTGTTCTGGGGCGCGCTGATCTCGGGCATCGGCTTGATGATGGTCGGCCTGATCGACTGGGCGCCGATCGCCAACGCACCCAACAACGCGACCATGATCACGGTGGTCTTGGTCGTGGGCGTTGCGATCGTCGGCGTGGCCCATGGCTTCATCAACGCGCCGGTCGTCACGCACATCGCCGAGAGCGAGCTCGCCGACCGGATCGGCAAGAGCGCCGCCACGGCAACCTATCGCTTCCTGGAACGGGTCGGTCACATCGCCGGTCCCATCATCGTTGGACAGCTTTTCCTGCTCTATGGACAAGAGGCACAGATCCTGACGTGGGTTGGCGGCTTCGTCATCCTGGCCGGTGTCCTGTTCATCGCGTTCTTCACTCGGCCGCAAGTGCAGGCCGCCAATCGGGAGACTTCGACATGATGAGAAGGCTCGTCACGCCTCGGCTCACTGTTGCTGCATCGCTCCTCGTCGCTTTCACGGCTGCGGCTTCCCTGGGCGCAGGCGAGGCGAGGTCCGAACCGGCCTATTCGAGCTGGTTCCGCTACCAAGAGGACGTCGCCCTGGCCTGGGACTTCGCGGAGGTCGACGGCGATCCCAATCTGGTCAAGATCACGCGCAAGTACGAGGACACGGGATTGCCGCAGCGCAAGATCTTCGTGCTCTACCCCAAGCCTTCGTCGGCCTATGACGTGGCGATCAGCAAGATCCTCGACGTCATGGAGGAGAAGAACGTGAACGCGGAGTTCACGGTCTTCAACTTCGGCCGCGAGGACGAGTCCGGCCGGCGGGCGCTGGAGAGCGCGGCCCAGGGCGGCTACGAGCTGATCTTCTCGATGGGCTCGGCCTCCACCGCTTGGCTCTGGGACAACTACCAGGACGGCGAGATCCCAGTCGTGTCGGTCTGCTCGAAGGACCCGGTACTCCTGGGCCAGGCGGCCGACTACGAGAGCGGCTCCGGCACGAACTTCGCCTTCACTTCGCTCAACATGCCGATCGAAGTGCAGATGGCCTACGTCTTCGAGCTGCGCCCGGACTTGAAGAACCTGGGCGTGCTGGTGGACAGCCAGAACATCAGTGCGGTCGAGACCCAGGCCAAGCCGATCGCCGAGTACGCCCGGCGCCGTGGCGTCCAGGTGATCGACGTCAATGTTTCGAATCCCGAGCGGGCGAAAGAAGAGCTCCAGGGTCTCGTGGGCGAGGCCGTCTCGACCATGCGCAAGAACGATCCGACGCTCGACAACAGCGTGTTTTGGGTGACCGGCAGCACCTCCGTGTTCCGCGAGATCCGCGCGATCAATGGCAATTCGGACCGTGTTCCGGTGCTGAGCGTCGTGCCGGAGGTCGTTCGCGCCGGTGAGGACAGCGCCGTGCTGTCGATCGGGATCAGCTTCGAGAGCAACGCCCATCTGGCCGCGATCTACGGCATCGACGTTCTGAAGGGCGAACGGCAGGTCGGCGAGCTGCCGGTCGGCATCGTGTCGCCGCCGGACATTGCCATCAACTTCCGCAAGGCGCGGGAGATCGGCCTGGAGATTCCCTTCAGCTTCTTCGAGAGCGCAAGCTTCGTGTACGACTACGAAGGGCGGATCGTCCGCCAGAACGGCCGGCCCGTCGAGTCGGTGAACTGAGCGGGATCGAAGCCAGAGACGATCCGTGCCCAGCTAGATCGCCGGTGCCACAGCGCGGGGTTCGATTGCGCGGGACCCCTCGCAACGGCGCGGATACATGGGATGCTGGCAAGAAAAAGCCGGTGAACAAGTAAAGAAATCTAGTAAATACTTTGAAGTTCTGCGAGCTATTTTGAATTTCTTACATGTCAATTCGACGATAACTGAAACTTAAAACGTACGTTCTAACATAACGAAGCTCGATCAGCTCCCGAAAGACAAGTGCTTCGATGGTCAAGACGCGCCGCATCGATAGCCGAGAAGGAAAGCGCCCAAATGAGTGACTCCGCGCTCGCAAAGAAAGCAAGCCCGATGATCGAAACCGCGGTCTCCGCTCCGGAGGCGAACGCGCGGCCGGCCGAGCGGAGCGATTCGGCACAGCCGTCCAATCGGGACGACCGGCTGGGCCTTCTTCTCGCCGCCCAGAACGACGTGCTGGAAGGCATGGCGCGGGGTTCGCAGCTCGCCGATACGCTGCACGTCGTGGCTGCGGCCGTGGAGGCCATGGTTCCCTCCGCCCTCTGCGCCGTCGTCTTGTTCGACGAGCGCAACCGCGGGATCGAGTTCACCGTGGCACCCAGCCTGTCCGGCGATTTCACGCGGTCGCTGGAGCGCGTACGCCTCTCGGATTGCGACAGCGCGCCGGAGCTGGATGACGCGGTTCCGGCGCCAGCCCCGTTCTGCCGCGCGCTGCGCGAACAGAGACCTGCCCCCGGGCTGGAGCTCGGCTCGCTGGAGGCGATCCGCAACGAGAACAATCCTTCGATGGGGCTGGTGGCGCTCTATACCGGGCAAGGACGCGAGCTCGACGACGGCGAGCGGCGTGCCGTCCAGGCCATGATTCCGCTCGCGCGCTTCGCGATCGAGTTCGATCGGCGCAACACCGCGCTCCAATCCGCCAACGATCGCTTCGCCTCGCTGGCCAGCGCCATCCCGGGCGTCGTCTACCAGCGAATCGTCGAGCCTGACGGCAGCATGCACTACAGCTACATCAGCGAAGGTGCCAGGGACATCTTCGGCGTCGCGCCGCAGGAAATCATCGCCGATCCCCGTGCCCTTTTCGATACGCACGGACCCGAGTACGCCGCGACGTTCCGCGAGCGCCTGCTCACCGCATCGCGCGACCTGACGATGTGGGACGTCGAGGCGACGATCATCACCCGCGATGGCAGGCGCAAGTTCACCCACGCTATCGCCCGCCCCACGCGCCGGCCGGACGGCTCGGTGCAGTGGGACGGCATAATCCTGGACGCGACGCGGATCAAGGAGGCGGAGCTCGCCGCCGCTGCAGCCGAGGCGCGCACCCGCGACACGATCGTCGAGAGCATCCCGCACGGCTTCGTGCTGTTCGATCCGGACGATCGCGTGTCCACTTGGAACAACAAGTTCCTGGATTTCTATCCGCGCCTCGACGAGGTGATGGCGCCCGGTGTCGCCTATCGCACGATAATCGAGGCGGAAGTCCAGCACGGCCTCGACGTGGAAAACCTGAGCACCTTGGGCGAAGAGGAGGAACCGCCGACGCCGGAGCAGAGAATCGCCTCCCGCATGGCCCAGCACGCCCGCTCGAGCCACAGTATTGAGCGCCGCCTCTCGGACGGCCGTTGGATCCTCATCAATGAGGAGCGCACGGCCGATGGCGGCACGGTCATTCTCCACACAGACGTGACCGAGTTGAAGGACCGCGAAGCCGCGTTGGAGAGAAGCAACAGAGAGCTTCAGGACTTCGCGTCGGTCGCCTCCCACGACCTACAGGAGCCGTTGCGCAAGATCGAGGCCTTCGGCGACCGGCTCAAGGCGAAGTACGGAAGCGACCTCGGCGACGACGGCCAGATGTACATCGACCGCATGCAGAACGCCGCGGGGCGGATGCGCAGCCTCATCAACGATCTCTTGTCCTACTCCAGGGTGACGACCAAGGCGAGGCCGTTCGTCGAGGTGGACCTGGACAAATGCGCGAACGAGGTGCTTTCGGATCTACAGGTCGCCATCGAGTCCAGCAGTGCGAAGATCGAGCTGGAGAACCTACCGGTGATCGAAGCGGACGCTCTGCAGATGCGCATGCTGCTGCAGAACCTCATCTCGAACGCCATCAAGTTTCAACGCCCGGACGAAACGCCCAAGATTACGCTGGCCGCCCGTATCGTCGGACCCGCCTCTTCGGCATCCGGGGCCGACGACGAGAGCAAGCAGGTCTGCGAGCTCAGCGTGGCCGACAACGGCATCGGCTTCGAGATGAAGTACGCCAGCCGCATCTTCGGCATCTTTCAGCGCCTGCACGGCCGCAACGAATACGAGGGTACGGGCGTCGGTCTCGCGACCTGCCGCAAGATCGTCGAGAGGCACAACGGCACGATTCAGGTCGAGAGCGCACCTGGTCAAGGAACCACGTTCACTATGCAGCTACCTCTCAAACATTCCGCCGCCGGAGCGAAATGATGATGAACAGAGGAATGAAGCCCATCAGCATCCTCGTCGCCGACGATGATGCGGACGACCGGCTGATGATCGCCGAGGCCTTCGAGAGCGGTAAGCTCAACAATCACCTGGATTTCGTCGAAGACGGCGAACAGCTTCTGCAGTACCTCAGACGCGAGGGTGAGTACGCCGACCTGCGCGGCAAACCCTATCCCGGCATCATACTGCTCGATCTCAACATGCCGAAGATGGATGGCCGCGAGGCGCTCAAGGAGCTGAAGGCCGACCCGCTGCTTCAGCGCATCCCGGTCGTTATCCTGACGACCTCCGAAGCCGAGGAGGACATCGTCAAGACCTACGGCATGGGCGTGAACTCCTTCATCACGAAGCCGGTGACATTCGACGAGCTGGTCAAGCTCGTCACGGTACTTTGCGACTATTGGGTTCAGATTGTTGCTTTGCCGCCCGAGTGCACGAGCACGGAAGCAGCGGCCTAACCGTTTCGATCGAGGCCGCCCGTAATCGGCGATTCGGGATGCGGCAGTAGGTAACGCCAGGCCTTGAAGCAAGACGCCAGGACGGCAGTCATGACTCGAATACTCATTATCGACGACGACGAAGACGATTACACGCTGGTCAGGGATCTGCTCGGCGACGCCTTCGGCGAGTCGATGACTCTGGACTGGGCGACCACATCCGAAAGTGGCCTGGAGGCGATCAACAAGACCTCCTATGACGTCTGTCTGCTCGACTACCGTCTCGGTGTCGAGGATGGCCTGGAGCTGATCGACAAGGTCAATAAGCAGCGTCAGGACGTGCCTTTCGTCTTTTTGACCGGCCAGGGCGACCGCGAGGTCGACCTCAAGGCGATGCGCGCCGGCGCCGCCGACTACCTGCCGAAGGATGCCCTGACGGCCGACATACTAGATCGCAAGGTCCGCTACGCCATCGAGCGCGGCAGGGCCCGGGCGCTGCGGCGGCAGAAGGCCGCGGCCGGAAGCACCAACGTTTTGCTGATCGAGGACGACGAGGATGATCACTTTATCGTCCGCGAGCTGCTTTCCGAGGTTCAGGGCGCGAGCTTCAAGCTGACCTGGGCGCAGACCTGGGACGCGGCGCTTAGTGAGATCAAGGACAAGGACTTCGACGCCTGCCTGCTCGACTATTGCCTCGGCGACCGCAACGGCCTCGACCTGGTACGAGAGCTGGTCTCGCAAGGCGTCAACGCGCCGCTCATCCTCCTGACGGGACACGGCAGCCGAGAGATCGACATCGAGGCGATGGAGGCCGGTGCCGCCGACTATCTCGACAAGAGCGAGATCAGTTCGGGCCTGCTCGAACGCGCGATCCGCTACGCCATGGAGCGCCATCGCGCCGAGCGCCGCGCAGCCGAACGCTCCTTGGCCGAGGGACCGAGCATCGGCTTGATCGAGGACGACGAGGACGACTACCTGATCACGCGGGACCTGCTCTCGGAGATCTACGGCAAGACGTTCCGGCTCGACTGGATCCAAAGCTGGTCGGAAGCGCTCGAGACGATTTGCGACGGCGGTCACGACGTCTACCTGGTCGACTATCGCCTCGGCGAGCGCAACGGCCTGGACCTCGTCCGCGACGCCGTGGGTCGCGGCTGCAGCTCGCCGATCATCCTGCTCACCGGCGAAAGCTGCCGCGAGATCGACCTGGAGGCCATGAAGGCGGGGGCGTCGGACTATCTCGTCAAGGGCGAGATCACGGCGCCGCTGCTCGATCGTGCAATTCGCTACTCGATCGAGCAGAGCCGCTCCGAACGTCGCCTGACCGAGCTCGCGCAGTACGATCAGCTTACCGGGCTCGCCAATCGCGCCCTTTTCAAGGACTACCTGACCAACACGCTCCTCCGTGCCGAACGCCACCACGGGATGGTGGCGGTCATGCTGATCGACCTCGATCGTTTCAAGTTCGTCAACGACACCTACGGTCACGACGCCGGCGACCAGCTCCTGCGGATCGTCTCGCAGAGGCTGAAGGACTGCGTGAGGGCGAGCGATCTCGTGGCACGCCTCGGCGGCGACGAGTTCACCGTCGTGCTGGAGGGAATTCACGAGCCCAGCCTGCTGGGCCACTTCGGCGACCGGATCCTCAACGCCATCAAGCAGCCGATCGAGATCGAAGGAACCAAGATCAGCACGACGGCGAGCATCGGCATCGCGATCTATCCGATGGACGTGAGCAATCCCGAGGACCTGATCAAAAGCGCCGACGCGGCCATGTACCGGGCCAAGGACCTGGGCTCCGACAACTACCAGTTCTATACCGTCGAGATGCACGTCATGGCGGCGCGCCGCCAGGAGCTGGAAAAGGGCCTGCGGGTCGCGCTCGAGCGCGACGAGTTCATGCTGGTCTATCAGCCGCAGTTCTCGCTGGAGACCGGCGGCGTCATCGGTTTCGAGGCGCTGCTGCGCTGGTGTCATCCCGACTGGGGCAAAGTGCATCCGGATCAGTTCATCGGGCTCGCCGAGGAGACCGGCTTGATCATGCCGATCGGCGAGATGGTGATGCGTTCGGCTTTCCGGCAGGCTCAGGTTTTCTGGGAGAGCGGGCTGCGCGATTTCAGAGTCGCCGTCAATCTCTCGCCACGGCAGTTCCAAGACCTCAATCTCAAGGACAGCGTCCGCGCGCTCATGGAAGAATGCGGCGTTTCGCCGGACCTCATCGAGATCGAGATCACCGAGAGCAGCATCCTCCACGACTCCGAGCGGGTCAGTGCGGTGCTCGAGGAGTTCAACACGATGGGGCTCCTGGTCGCGCTCGACGACTTCGGCACCGGCTATTCGTCGCTCAACCACCTGAAGAGCTTCCCCGGCGCCTCGATCAAGATCGATCGGACATTTGTGAGCAACGTGCTGGGCAACGCGAGCGATACCGCTATCGTGCGTGCTGTGATCGAGATGGCCCACAATCTTGGTTTGCGCGTGATTGCCGAAGGCGTCGAGACGGAGAAGCAGCTCGCGTTCCTACAAGACGAAGGCTGTGATGCCGTTCAGGGTTTTTATCTGTGCAAGCCGTTGGCGCCGGAACGGCTTTCCCTGGACCGCTTGGCGGCAATCTCTGAGAGCCTGGGACTTGGCAGCGCCGGCAAGGTCCGATTGACTGGATAGGCACGCGGACAGATAGAAGGTAGCGATCGGAATTTACCGCGACTCTGCTATAGTTCTGTCCGTTCGAAGCCTTAAAAGATTTATCCACAGGGCCGTGCGCAGGGCCTATACTTCACCTGTTCACTCCCTGTTCGCGTACAGCAAAGACATGAGGCGCAGCCAGGCACTCCTTAGCGTTTTTGCGGTGCTACAGATATCTGGTTTTCTCGCGGCCTGCGAGACCAGTGGTGCGGGCGTGGCCGAGCCCGCCGAGGATTCGGCCGCGTTGCTCTATCTGACCCCGAGCCCGGCCGAAGCGGATGTTCTGACCTACATCGAGCAGCCGCCCACGCTCGACCGCTATGACCGTGTGATGCTGGAGCCGGTGCGCATCTTCCCCAACGATGTCGGCGGCTACGGCGATGTCGAGCGCGGGGATGTCCGGGCCTTGGCCGGCTATTTCCACGATGCCCTGCGCCTGGCGCTCGGGCGCAACTACGGCATCGTCGGCGAGCCGGGTTCGGGTGTGATTCGTATCAGGGCCTCGATCACGGAGGTCACGGCGCAGCTTGCGGATCCGGGCATAGGCGCGCACAGCCAAGCAACCTACATTCAAGCGAAGCTTAAACGCTCGGCGCGTCAGGATGTCTCGGGCGTCGAGGTCGCCGTCGAGGTCAAGATCCTCGATTCGCAAAGCGACGAGCGCCTGGCCGGCATGGTCGACGAGAGGTTGGGGAAAGCACCGGTCGGCCAGAACGCCGCGGTGTGGGAGCGGGTGAAGCCTGCGCTCGACTACTGGGCCGAGAGGCTCAGGGGAACGCTTGCCCGACATCGCGAAGACCCTTCGGTTGCCCGCCAGGGGCTCAACCACTCGAGCTGGTTGATCGACGATGCCGTCGATGCCGAGCACTTTCCCTTTGGCGAGGATTGGCTGCGGGACGGGACGATCGCTCCGGCGGTTTACTGAAAGACGCTTGCCTCGGGTCTGCGCCGAGGCGTGCTCCGCCGCGTGGTCGAGCCGCGATGTTCCGAGGGCCGGAGACCGGGCTCAGTTTCGGCTGGCGTGCCGCAGCTCGGTCAGCAGCTCGAAGACGGCCTCGGCGTAGGATCGATTGGGATGGAACTCGCAGAAGGTTCTCAGGAAGGTGAGCTGCCGCTCCTGCCCGTAGCCTTCAGGCTGAAGGTCGATGACCTCGCCCTTGATCTTGATGGCAATGGCGTTCATGCCGGACATGAAACCCTGCGCCCAGGCGAAGAACAGAAGCTGACGCGCTTGAGCGTCTTGCTCTTGGAACTGGAGGAACACGGCACAAGAGTTCGCGCCCGGCCCGGAGATCGCCGATTGGCCGAGCACCGGGCCCGACCAGAGCAGCAAGGCGAGGAACAGGAAGGCGCGCAGACTCATACCGGATCTCCCACCGGAGCAAGGGGCGGACAGCGAAATGGAGCCCTCAGTGTGCCATCGTCGCCGCAGCGGCGCAGCCGCGATCGCGGTCCCGTTCTCTCACCGTGAGAACACGCTAGGGTGGCAGGTTTCGCTGCCATTAGATCCCATCGGCAGCGCTGAAAAGGTGAATCAGGGCCTTTTGGCGGCGGCCTTGCACGCGGTGATAGATTGTCTCGAATTTGTCATGAAAATGTCTCGCGGCTGCCCTGCACACGGACACCGCTGATCGGCCATTGTGACGCTATCGGTCTTGGCTTACTATGGACCAAGGTCGTTTTGACCGGATTGCACTGGCTCAAAGCCGAAGCGAGGAGAGGGGAGACCCGGCGAAACTGAGTTTCGAGCTCTGGAGACAAGGTCAATCAGCGACCGGTGGATCGAGCGAGGGCGGGTAGAAGATCTCGGCCCGACGACCTCAAGACAAGCTCGGCACCGGGAGCGAACAGGCGGATTGGGGCGAACCTCAAGCTTGAGGTCTAGGAAATCCGCCCAAACGATAAAACAAATTCGAGATCGAATTGCGCGACTGGACACGGACGTTTTTGAAGAAGGCTCGTTTCGAGGAGAATCCGTAGTCAATGATCGCCCGTCAAACTTTCGAAGCCCGCTGTAGGTAGCACGCGACAAGAAGACCGGCATCGTCGCGTCGTCGAGCCGTGCCCTGAGGCGTGCTGGCTTGCGTGGCAATTGTCACAGCAGGCAGCTCTCCACGAAGCGACAATTGCTTGGTGAGGCATAGGCGTGCGGTGACGCGCCCCAAAAGCAAGATCAGCCAGGGAGGATTGAACCAGCCAGACTAGATAACGAGACATCCAGTACAGGTCCCGACGCTGGCGCTGGACGGATGGAATCGATGCTGTTTTGCATCTTTTTCGCTCCGGCGGCCGTATCCCGGAACGAGGCTGGGATATGCGCGGGGCCCAACGGATAGGCCACGTATGACCTACGGTCCGAAGGGGGAAGGTATGACCGGGCTGGACGATACAGGGAGTTCTTCGTTCTTTAACAAGATGTTAGAGGACGCCATGGCGCGGCTGGACGAGCATGGCAGGGCGGTTATTGACCATAGGGCGGCCGTTGAGCAAGGGGCCCGGGCGCGCCTGGCTTCGGGACTTGGAAATGAGCGGCCCCTTCCACCGCTAAGCTTTGAGGCGCAAAACGACCGGCACAGCGTGCAAAGGCTACGCCCGTCGCGATCGAGCCGTCGTAGCCTTCCGCCCCGGTTTCAAATCACGTTGAGCGATTCGGGCGTGCTTCAGGCTGTCGACGAGCAGCTCGCCGAGCGCTTGAACCGATCGCCGAAACGCTTGCTCAACCGTTCCTTCGCCGATCTGGTCGCCGCCGAAGACAGGCCTTCGTTCTGGGGCCACATCGGCCGGGTGCTGTCCACAGCGAGCCGTCATTCCTGTGTCATCCGACTTCTGGATAGTACCGGGGAAGGGCTGCCGTTTCACTTGGAGAGCATCGCCGTGCCCGGTGACGAAGCCGACCCGCGCGGATCGCAGATCCTGATTACTGGTTACGCCAAGGCCCAGCGACCTCGTCCGACGCTTCGGTCGACGGCCGCTCAGTCCGCCTCCGGCCGGGAGACGGCGAGCCTGACCCGGGTCCACTGGCCGAACGGCGACGATCGCCCCACGGCGGCGCTCCCTCGAGGCGCGAGGGCGAACAGCGAGGTCCTCGTCCCCTCGATCATCGGGAGCAGCGCGGAAGCGACGATCAAGATCGACTGCGACGGCCTGATCGAGTCCTTTTCCAA
>JAKSDN010000212.1 GCA_022360075.1 Kiloniellales bacterium
CATCATCTTCTCGGGCGGACACTTCCCGACTTCTGAAGACCCTGACAAGTTCAAGGAAGTCGTCACACCGGTCCTGAAGAAGATCGTGCAAAACGATCCGGAGCGGCGCGGGGAAGGCCGGTCCCTGCCTGGACCGGCCACCAACGCGTCGCAGTCGTCGAAGTCCGCTGGGCGCCGCGTGATCGAGCTTTGAGAGACGGCCGGGCGCGTGTCTAGGGCGCGTCCGGCTATCGAACCTTGTCTACGAGGTGATCCGGGATGTCGGAGCGGACATCGACGACGAACACCTATCTTCTGGTGCCGATCGTGCTGATCGCGGTGCTGTTGTCGACGGCCGCCATCCGTGGACCGCACCTTGTCTCGCTGTCCGGCTTCGGCAGTGCCATCATCGTCGCTGCACCGCTCACGCTCGCGACCTACGCACTGATGGCCCTGGCCGTGGCCGGCCGGGGAACGGTCGACCTTGCCGTCGGTCCACTGCTCGCGTTCATCAACGTGGCGATCGTCAAGCTCAACATGCTGGACTTGGTCACAGGTCCGTTCGGTGTGTTCATCGTCGCGCTCGGGCTCGGCGTTCTCTACCAGTTGTTCTTCGCTGTGGTGGTGATTTGGGTGCGGGTTCAGCCGATCATCGTCGCCCTGTCTGGATTTCTGGCGCTGTCCGGCATCAATCTGGTCATCCTTCCACGCCCTGGCGGGGTCGCTCCGGAGTGGATGGGAAGCTGGGGGCTCGGAACCACGATCTTCTCGCCAGTTCTGCTGATCGTCGTGATCGCGACCGCCGGGTGGCTCCTTTTTACCCTGACCCCGTTCTACAACAACCTACGGATGATGGGGTACGACGAGCGGGCGGCCTGGACCAGCGGCGTAAGGGTCAACATCGTCCGTATCGGCGCCCACGTGATCGCCGGACTGTTCGTCGGCCTCGGCGCAATTTGTTACACGGCGCTCATCGCGTCCGGAGATCCGACCCAGGGTACGACGATGACCTTGACCGCCGTCACGGCACTCGTACTTGGCGGCGTCAGCCTGGCCGGCGGCCGCGGCGGTGTGACGGGAGCGCTGCTCGGGGCAGTCAATCTCTACTTGATCGGCTATGTCCTCTCGACGCTCAACTTCGGTGCCGTCCAGGCGTTCGTCACACAGATGAGCTACGGGATCATTCTGGTCCTTTCGCTACTTCTGACCTTGTTGGTGCCGATCATCGGGCGGCATATCTCGTTCATTTCACCTTGGGGCGCGTTCCTTGTTCTCTCCACCGTCGTGGTCGGCATCTTGTTGCACGTCGCGACCTCCGACACCTATTTCCCGCCCGACGGGCTTGCGGCTGCGCCGGCCGCCGATTTGGCCGCGCGGTATTTGTTGGTCGCGCCGACGGGGGCCGATGCCGTCATGCCACAGTTCTCGTTCCTGCAGAAGATCGCGTTTGCCGTCGTCGTCGCGGCGGTCGCGGTGACGCTGGCGGCACGACTGATGAGTGTGGAGGCAAGCCGCACCCGCCTTGGCCTGTTCGGCTACGGCTTGCTCGCGGTTCTCGTCATCGGTCTCTTCCTGTTGGTGATGGTGCAGAGCGACGTCACGTCGCTCGGGAGGGGTGAGCCATGACGGAAGAGACGCGGCCCGCCGTGCGCGAATCGCGGATGCAGCTAATTCCCATTCCGCGCTCGACGTTCATCATCTGGGTAAACCTGGCCGTGACCCTGGTCGTGGCCGCCATAGGGTTCGGGGTCGGCTTCAGTCAAGGACTTGCAGCGCAGGACGTGATCGTCTCGACGGTGATTTCGATCGCCGTGCTGCTCTGGTTGCTCAACTACGTCGCTGTCATCTTCGAAACCCGTAGCGCCGAGCGCAAGGCCGCCGTTGCCGCGGCCGATGATCCAACGACGGGACCGCGTTCGGGCATGGTCAGCGCGTGGCAGTCGAACCGCGTGATGATCATCTCGATGGGCTTGCTGCTGCTTGCCTACCTGATCGTGACGGCGTCCGTGGAGTCGTTCCGAACCGTGACCAATTTGATCGCTTTCCTGGTGCTGGAAGCGATCCTGCTGTTCGCATTCAAAGTGTCCGGCTATTTCGCGCACGGACGCAGTGCCTTCATCGGACTGATTGTGCTGGCCGCGCTGATCGTCGTTTCGTCGTTCACCATCGACGGTTTCCTATCGGGGCCGAACATAAAGGCCATTCTGCTCTTCGCGTCATTCCTCGGCATCGCCTGCGTTGGTCAGACACTGGTCGCCCTGATGGGCGGACTCGATCTGTCGATCCCCTTCGTCATCGGCGCGGCGAATATCGGGCTGCTGTTCCTGATTGGCCTCGGCGTGCCGTCCTACGTCGCCTTCGGTTTCGTCCTCGTAATCGGGGGGCTTGTCGGCTTGGTGAACGGGATTCTCAGTTTCAAGCTTCAGGGGCAGGCGCTGATCTTGACGCTTGGCATGGGGTTCGGTGTCGCGGGGCTGGTACAAATCCTGACCTCGATAGGTTCGGCCTTCAGTGGAAACGTGTTCGGGACGGTGCCACCCTGGCTTCAGAATCTAGCGGCGATGAATGGAGAGACCTTTGGCCTGGCGTTTCCGCCCACAATCCTAATCTGGATCCTTCTTGCCGCGGTCATCATCATTGGCATGCGGTACTCGGCTTACGGACGCTACGTCTACGGCCTCGGCGGCAATCGGCAATCGGCCAAGCTCATTGGCGTGTCCGAATTCAAGTACTGGACTCTGGCCTACACCATATCGGGCGTGTTCGCCGCTTTGACGGGGTCTTTGCTGCTCGGCTGGTCGGGTGGTGGATTCATCGGCGTCGGCGATCCCTACCTGTTCACCACGTTGGCGGCCGTCGTCATCGGCGGCACGTCGCTGCTTGGCGGTTACGGCGGATACGGGTTCACCGTCATCGGCGTCTTGGTTCTCCAGGTTTTGAGTTCGTTCCTGATCGGCATCGGCCTGAAGTACGAGTGGCAGCAGTTCATCTTCGGCCTGTTGATCTTGCCCATGGTCGCACTTTACGGACGCTCGCCACACATCAGAGCTCAAGTATAGGGGGAGACATGTTCGGAGTGCTCTTTACCACGCAGGACGTCGTCAGCAGCACTTTTGCGGCTGCCGTTCTGGCGACCTTCTCCACAGCCGTACTGTGTCTCGTCGGCATGAGCTGGTCGAACGAGAAGTGGCGCGTCCCGGTGGCGATGGTCGGCGTCGCAACACTAGCGTCTTCGCTGCACTACACCGGAGCCGCGGCGTTGTGGCTCCAGGAACAGGGATCGAGCGGGGGTATTCGATTCGCGGCTTGGTTTACGGTGCACCCCTTGCAGGCTGCGGCCATGTACTTCTTCGTACGCGCGCTGGGCGATGCGCCGATTGGCATCTTTTGGCGCATCACTGCCGCCGCCCTGTTGATGGTCTTCTCGCGTTACTTGGGCGATGCCGGCTTCTTCAATCCGACGCTGGGCGTCCTGCTTTCCATCGGCTTTTGGCTCTACATTCTGGGCGAACTTTACTTCGGCGCGATGGCCGACGTCGTTCGCAAGGAGAGTCGCGCCGTGCGGCTGGGATACTTCTGGATCCGCCTGATCATGACGGTCGGCTGGGCGATATATCCCATCCTTCACTTCGTCGACGTAGTGATTGGAACGGGGCAGGCGGCAGGCGTCGTCGCGCTCTATACACTTTTTGATCTAATCAACCTCATCACGCCGTCCCTGATCGTCTTGGCCGTTGCCGGCCAAGAGCGTTACTGAGCGAACACCAACGGAAACCTACGGGGCGCCCGCCTGAGGAAAGGACATGACAATGACAGGTGCTGACGCTATCGCAATTATCATCCTATTGACGATTCTGATCGCTGTCGGGGTTTACCTGCTGCATTGGCTTTACCGCCATTCGTCGAAGGATCAGAGCTTCGTCCGCACGGGAGCAGGCGGCGAGAAGGTGGTGATGGGAGGCGGCGCGCTCGTCATCCCGATTATCCACGACATCACCGTCGTGAACATGAACGCCATTCCGATCGAAATCAGGCGGGCCGGCGAGCTGTCCCTGATCACCAAGAACAAGATGCGGATCGACTTGGTCGCAGAGTTCTTCGTCCGAGTCATTGCGACGCGCGAAGGTGTCTCCACGGCGGCGCGCACGCTCGGCGCGCGCACCCAGGATACGATGGCCGTCAAGGAAGTCATCCAAGGCCGTTTTGTCGATGCCATGTCATCAGTCGCCGCCGGCATGACGATGGAGGAAATCCACCAGGATCGCGGCGGCTACACGCTGAGAGTTGCCGAGTTGGCGGCAAAGGCTCTCGAAAGCAACGGGCTCGAACTTGAGAATGCCTCGCTGACCTCGCTCGACCAGTCGGATATCTCCGTCTTCGACCCGTCGAATGCCTTCGATGCCGAAGGCCTGACGCAGTTGACAGAGCAGGTCGAGGAGCGTCGCCGATTGCGCAACAAGATCGAGAACGATGCGCGGATCGATATCAAATTGAAGGATTTCGAAGCAGCGCAACGCGCGCTCGAGATCGACCGCGACTTGGAGTATGCGCGCATCGACCAGGCGCGGGACATTGAAAACCGCAAGGCGGGACAACTGGCCGAGATCGAGGCGAAGCGGTCCAACTCTCAGATAGCGGTGGTACAGGCCAAGTTGAAGGCGGAAGAAGAAAGCGAACGTCTGCACATCGCCAAAGATCAGGCGGTCGAGGTGGAGCG
Source organism: Kiloniellales bacterium (assembly GCA_022360075.1). Next base: position 4,697 of record JAKSDN010000212.1, read on the forward strand.
AATCCGTTCCCAGAAGGATGTCCGCACCCAAGAGATCGAGCAACTGCGCGATACCGAACTGGCCGATATCGCCTCGCGTACGACGCTCGAGACTGAGCGCCTTCAAACCCGTCAGCAGATCGAAGCCGAACGGATCGAGCGCGAACGCCAGATCCGCGAGGCGGCCATCAAGTCCCAGATGGAAATCGAGGTCTTCGATTCCCAGTCGCTCTCCGAGATCGAGAAGGCCCGCCTGGCCAAGGAACGCACGGTCGAGGCGGAACGCATCGCCAAGATCAAGGATATCGAGCTCCTCGGGGTCGAATCCGACAAGGAGGTCCGGGTCTCCTCGGAGCTGGCGGCGAGCGAACAGGAACGTGCGGCCATCGCGAAGCGCCTCGCGGTCGAGATGGAGCGCCTGAAAACGGATCAGGAGGTATCGGAGCGGACGATCGCCAAGCAACAGGCCATAAAGCTCGCCGAGACCGAGAGTTTC
>JAKSDN010001298.1 GCA_022360075.1 Kiloniellales bacterium
GCCACGCTTTGACGCCACACGAGGGCCTTAGCACGGCGCGTGCCAAGTCGCGATGGCCCCGAAAGCCAAGGAACGCCGCCGGATTCGGTCAGGTTCGGGCGCCCATCCCGGGCCGCCCGAGATGAAGACTTAGGCAAAGTGATCGAAATTTAGGCAGTAGGTTTTGACGAAGCCTCGGAACCGCAGCGGCGCTCGGCAGCCGTCAGGGTTGATCGCGCCGGACCGGTTCCGCCAGGCTGGCGTTCGGCGGCACGATGCGTAGACCGCGAATCAGATCGCCCAAGAGGCCCGAGACGATGGGCGCCAAAAGCGCCGACGGCTGTCCCGATTCGGGCACCTCCGGGGCCAGAGCGGGCGGGAGCGGCGATGCCTTTCGCTCCTTCGGCTGGCCCGTGGGCTGCCAGTGCCAGGAGAGCCAGCCAAGGGCAACGCGCCCCGCACCGCGCTCGTCGAACTCGACCACGAGGCCATCCAGCAGCCGGGCGGCGGCCCCGTCGCCGAGCGGCGTCTCTTCGGTGGGGCCGAGCGCGAGACCGAATTGCGCGGGGCCAAGGCCGCGGCCGTCGGCATTGAAGGGCAGGGAAAGATAGAGCTGACCGCTGGCGCCCATCTCGCTCTGCGCCGCCGCGTGTTGCGGGGTGCCGAGCGCCAGGCCGACGGCAAGCAGGAACAGCGAACTTCTTAAAGTTACCCCAACGCAAGCCTCCGTCGTCGAGGCGTCCAGACCCGTTCGGAGGCTAGCTTGGCGCGGTTAAATTGGGCTTAAGGTTAATCGCGGAAACGGCCGGTGCTTCGCGAGAACTCAGGCCTGCCCGGCGATACCGTCGTCGCGTCGCGCCGCGAGAAACTGGCGAATGCGAACCATAGCGGCCTCGATGTTCTCCAGCGAATTGGCATAGGACAGCCGCAGGAATCCTTCGCCCATGGCCCCGAAGCTGGTGCCGGCGATCGTGGCCACGCCAGCTTGTTCGAGCAGCCCGGTCTCCAAGGCTTTCGCCGACAGGCCGGTCTCCCCGATGTTTGGAAAGGCATAGAACGCGCCGCCCGGTTCGACGCAGCGGAAACCGGGGATCTGATTCAGCTCGCGCAGCACCACGGCACGCCGCTCGGCAAAGGCCGCAACCATCCGCTCGACGCTGTCCTGCGGTCCCTGGAGCGCTTCGATGCCGGCGAACTGGGTTGCCGCGTTGACGCAGGAATGGCAGTTCACCGCCAGGCGGGTCGCGCCCTCGATCAGCGCCTCGGGCCAAACGCTGAAGCCCAGCCGCCAGCCGGTCATGGCGTAGGTCTTGCTCCAGCCGTCGAGCAGGATCACGCGCTCGCTGAGCTCGGGATAGTCCAACAGGCTCCTATGCTGGCGGCCGTCGTAGAGCATCTGGCTGTAGATCTCGTCGGACAGGATCACCGCATCGGGAAAGCGCGCCAGCCCCTCTACGAGCTTGTCGATTTCTTGGGGCGGCGTGACGCCGCCCGTCGGATTGGCCGGGCTGTTGAGGATGATCAGGCGGGTGCGCGGCGTCACCAAATCGAGCACCTGGTCGGCGGACAGGGCGAAACCGTCGGCTTCGCGCAGCGGGATCGGCACGGCCTTGGCGCCGCTGTAGTTGATGACCGACTCGTAGATGGGAAAGCCCGGGTTCGGATAGAGGATCTCCGCCGCCGGCTCGCCGAACATCAGCACGGCGAAGAACATGGTCACCTTGCCGCCGGGCAGGATCAGGACCCGCTCCGGCGAGACCTCGACGCCGTGGCGGCGCGCGAGGTCCGCGCAAACCGCCTCGCGCAACGGCAGCAGCCCCATGGCCGGCGTGTAGCCGTGATGGCCGTCGCGCAGCGCCTTAACGCCCGCCTCGACGATGTTCTCCGGCGTTTTGAAGTCGGGCTGGCCGATGCCCAGGTTGATGACCGACTTGCCGGCGGCCTGCAGCGCGGCGGCGCGCGCCAGGACGTCGAAGGCCGTCTCGGTGCCGAGCCTGGCCATCGCCGCGGCTGCATGCGGCATGCTGATCTCCGTCCCCCGATTGGATCCCGGCGGCAAACCTATGCCTTGCCCCAAGCGCCGGCAAGGCAGCGCGCTTGACGCCTCGCCTCGCCTACAGGATAAACGAATTCAGCGGGTCCCTTGTCCTGTCCGGAAGAGGCGAGGACGGGGGCCGTCCCTATCTCCAGCGGTGGCTGTAGCTCAGTTGGTTAGAGCGCCTGGTTGTGGTCCAGGAGGTCGTGGGTTCAAATCCCATCAGCCACCCCAGCTCTTCGATTTCCCGCATCCGCCGATCCTGCGCTGAGGCGCCGTCTCGTGTCACGAGATGGATGGCGCGCTCGCTTGAGCGCGCAGCGCCTTAGCCGGCGCCGAACGAACGACCCTCTGCATCCGAGACCTCCAGGCGTTCCGCTGTCCGCGCGCTCCATGGGTGTACGCCGATGTTACAGATTCGCGACATAGGCGTAAGCCAGCCCGCTCTTGGCGTTTCGCCGATTCCCATTTCATAGAACTGTAACAGATTCGAACACTAGAATATCTTGGTAAAGTTGCTGAAAACTGAAATCTTATATGCATACCAATAACTTGTAAAAACTGGCATAAATCTTGCGATTTCTTGGTTAACAGCATGATGCTGGACGCCGAGTTGGCGCGGGAGCGTTATCAACCGGCGAAGGGATAAATTCTCGTTTAAC
>JAKSDN010000008.1 GCA_022360075.1 Kiloniellales bacterium
ACTGAGCGAGCAGGTTGCCGGCCTCGGCGAGCGGGGTCCAGATCTGGACGGCCTGCGCGAAGCGGCCCTCTTCGTAAGCTTGCCAGCCCGCATCGAAGTCCGCTCCAGCACGCGTCGTCTGAGGCATCAAGACGATCGCGACCAGCAGCGGCAAGGCAAAGGCCAAGCGACCAAGAACACGCCCATGGCTCAGCGATTTCTGAAGCTCTCTCATCCGTTTCTTCCTCGCTCCGGCGCGGCTCAGCCGGCCGAGGCCGACAAGCGCTCGGTCTGCGCGCGCAGCACCTGGACCAGGCCCTCGACGCCGCTGCGGCGCGCAACGGAGCCGAACTCCTGGCGCTGCGTGACCACCATGCTGACACCCTCGACCAGGACATCGATGATCTTGGGCTTGCCGTTGATCTGGCGCACCCGCCAGCCTGCCTGAATCGGGGCGCCGCCACCCTGCTCGATGCGCGTCGTGACCACGACGTCCTTCTTCTCGCCGGCGACCTTGGTGCCCACGACCGAGAAGGACTGCCCGGAGAAGCCGCCCAAGCGACGGGCGTAGGTCGTGATCACGTACTCGCTGAAGGCCTCGAGGTAGTCTTGGCGCTGGTCCTTGCCGGCCTGGCGCCAGTACTTCCCGAGCACGAACTTGGCGATCAGCGGCAGGTCGAAGCCTTCGCGCAGGATCGTCGCGAAGGCCGCCTCGCGCTCGGCGAGCGGGATGCCGCTCTGCCTGAGCGTGGAGAGCGCCTGCTCGCCGAGATTTTCGATGTGCTGGACGGCGCTATCGACCGTCGTCGCGGTGGCCTTCATCGGCATTCCGGCAAAGGCCGTGAAGAACATCAGGATCAGTAAGAACAATCGGCCTGTATGCATGAATTCGGACCTTGCCCCGCTCACCCGCAAATACGGGCCCTTGCCGCGAGCCCTGAACCAACCTTAGTGCCTTCGGCCTAGCCCGCCAAGCACGCGAAAGCGGACTGCGTACCGAAGCTTCCGATCTTGTGGATTGCCGGCCGAGGCCTCTTTGCTCAATGGACCGTCGGCTGAAGCTCTTCCCAGGCGCCCGGATGGGAGGCGAACCATTTCTGGGCGGCTTCGCGATGACGCCGGTCCGCAGAGATCGACAAGACCAGCGCGGAATCACTGCAGACCGCCTCGTCGGCATCGAGCCGATCCAACGCCAGGGCCAGGAGCTGCGCGATGACGCCGACGCTCGGGGTCGAGCCCTGGCCATCGGCCCTGGCGTCGTCGATTTCCGCCTTCAAGCTGAGCGCGGCCTGCTCTACCTGAAGCACCCGGTTCACCAGGAAACGCCGCTCGATCCAGCTCTTTCCCGACATCTCGTCGACCAAATCGTCGACCAGAGCGCGGGCCTCTTCGGTCAAAGTCTCGTAGCGTGTCATAGGCTCCCCTTCTACCTGCGGAAAGTCCCTCGATCACCCGCTCGCGCACCCAAAAGCGTCCTCGCCGGTCATCCCGCCGGAGCGCGCGTCCTTACCCTTTGTTCATTGTGCCTGCTGACGGGCGCTTTGTCACCAGCGGGCCGGATTCTCTCCAGGAAGCCCACCCGGGTAGCCCGAGCCACCGGTTTACGACGCGGCCAGCCCGAAAGACGGCGAGCTGGGCGCCAGGGGCCCAGCTCGCAGACATCTGAAAAAGCTGTCAGATTCAGCTTCGGTCCTTCAGCTTCCAAGTGCCATCCGGCTGCCGGCAAGCCAGGCCATAGGCGGTCTGCGTCTTGCCGTCGACCGTGATGGTCTGCTGGAACTCGCGGCAGTATTGGCCCGAGGAATCCTGGAAGGCCGCTTGGGGCGTGAAGGTTCCGCTGTTGCCGCTATCCGGGTTGCGCCAAGTCGTGGCCTGGCCACTTCTTTGGGTCTCGAGCGCGTTCTGCTGCGCGCGATACGCGGCCTCGCGATCGGCATTGTCGAGCAGGTTACCCGCCGCGCCGCCGGCCAAGCCGCCGAGCAGGACGCCGGCAGCGATGCCCGTCGCGCCGCCGCCCAGGGCCGCGGCGAGCAGGCCACCGCCGGCCGCGCCGGCGGCCGCACCGATCGTCGTTTTCTCCCGACCGGCGCAGGCAGAGAGGGACAAGGCCAGCACGCTGACCCCGACGATGATCAGCTTGCGCATCCGCTTTGCCGTCTGGCCTGCGGAGTCCGGGCCGGCATAGCTAACCGCCGGCGCGCCGGCCACAGCCGGCTCATAGATATTAACCATTTACAGCCCCTATTCTCACTTCAACGAGCGGGTCATCCCCATCGACGACGCGGCACCTCGCAACCGATCACAGCCGGCCGGAACCGCCAGGGACTCTCGCTTCTGACACTGGGACATATCACACCGCGCCCCTGAAGCCTACCCGCCGACCGGTTCAGGTTATGATAACAGCCGCCTGGCGCGTGAACATGTTAAAAGCCACATAGCGGTACGACCAACCCCAGCGCCCCACCGCCTCCTGGAAAGCCCGGAACTCGTCCTCCCGCCAACGCTCGGTGCAGAGATACTCGTCGAAAACGATCACGCTGCCGGGTCCGATTTGCTCTCCCAGGCAATCGAAGACGGTCCGCGTCGAGCTGTAGAGATCGCAGTCGATGTGCAGGAAACGAACGGGCTCGTGATGCACGGCCGTGAAGTCGGGCAGGCTCTCGTCGAACAGACCGGAATGCAGACGGACGTTGGACAGGACCGGCGGCAGCGCCCCGCGGGTCGAATAGGCGCCCCGCGGGTTGTTGCCCCAGGCTTCGGGCAGGCCTTGGAAGCTGTCGAAGCCGTGAACCGGGCCCGAGACCTGCCGTGCGATGAAATTGATGCTGTTGCCGTGCAGCACGCCGAACTCGAGCACCAGGCCCTCGGACTCGGCCAACGCCAGCGCGTGGGCTAAAGTCTCCTGCGTGGTCGAGAAGAAGCGCGTCTCCGAGCTGCGCTTCGATTTGACGTAGGCCCAGCTCTCGAGCAGGAAGCCGGAATCACCCGGCGCCCGCTCCAAGGCGGCAAAGTGATCGACAGCCGCCTCCGCATCGCCTTGCTGTTCGAGCAAGATGGCCAGCAAGAATCGCGCTCGGCGGTGGCCCGCGCGCAGTTTGACCGCCGCAGCGAGAGCCTCGATCGCCGGCCCCGGCGCGTCGTCGCGATACACGGCCGCCGCCAGGTCACAGTGAGTGTCGGCGGAGCCGGCGCCGGTCGCGACGGCGCGGCGCAGGAGCTCCTCGGCCTGCTCGCGCTCACCGGTCAGCCACATCGCCTTGCCGAGAGACGCCAGCGCCGCCTCGCTTTTGGGATCGAGTGCGAGGGCCTGGCGAAAGACCGGGATCGACTCGGCAAAGCGCCCCTCGCTCAGCAGGGCGTTGCCGAGATTGACGAAGGTCTTCGGATCCTTGGCATCGAGCGCGAGCGCCTGCCTGAAGGCCTCGATCGCCTCTTCGCGCCGGCCCAGGGCCAGGCGCGCGCGCCCGAGATTGTTGTAGGCGGCGGGGGCATCCGGCACCAGCTCGATGCCGCGCAGATAGGCCTCGATGGCGCCCACGTGATTGCCGATATCCTGCAGGCAGTTGCCGAGGTTGATCCAGGCGCCGCCGTGGTCCGGGTTGATCGCGATGGCCCGGCGGAAGGCCGTCTCGGCTCCTTCGGTTTGGCCCACGTCGCTGAGCAGAACACCGAGGTTGTTATGGGCATCCGCATAGTCTTCGGCCAAGGCGATCGCCGAGCGGTAGGCCGCCTCGGCGCCCTCGAGATCGCCTTGGTCCTGAAGCACCATTCCCAGATTGTTGTGCGCCTCGGCATAGTTCGAGGTCAGGGCAAGAGCACGCTCGATCGATTCCCGCGCCGCGTCGAGCCGGCCCTCGTGCTGCAGGGCGACGCCCAGGTTGTTGTGGAGCTGCGCCGAGCCGGGCTTGATGGCGAGCGCGCGCTCGTAGGCGGCGATGGCTTCCTGGTTCCTTCCGAGGGCCTTCAGGGCATTGCCGAGATTCCCATGGTAATCCGGAGCCCCGGGATTCGCCTCGACGGCCTTGGAGATCAGCTCGACGGCCGGCCCGGCCCGGCCGCACTGAAAGGCGATCACGCCGAGCAAGTGCAGCGCGTCAGGCTGGCCCGGCTGGCGTCTGAGGATCTCGCGATAGATCTGTTCGGCTTGAGACAGCCGCCCAGCTTTGTGTTGGGCCAGCCCCTGCCGCAAAGCGGCCGCGCAGTCGGCCCCCCTTCCGTCCATATGTCCCCCTCACGGGCCGATCTCTCTGATGCCGGACCGGCGCCGGTTGGGGCCATTATAGCGACGGCGGGAGACGGGGCCACCGAGATCGGACGGCGGCCAGGAGCGCGCGAAAGGCGGCCTACGCCGGCCTTAGCGGGCGACCGCCATGCGCCCGCCATCGACGCCGACGATCTGACCGGTCATCCAGGCGGCCTCGTGGCCGAGCAGGAAGACCGCGAGCGCGGCCACGTCGTCGGGCTCGCCGAGGCGACCGAGGGCATGGGCGGCGGAGATCCCCTCGGCCATGGCCTTGTTGGCGAGCAGGCCCTCGGCCAGAGGCGTGCGTGTGAGGCTGGGCGCCACGCAATTGACCCGAACGGCCGGGGCGAGCTCCGCTGCCAGGGCGCGTGTGAGTCCCTCGACCCCGCCCTTTGCCGCGGCGATCACGCTGTGGTTTGCGAAGCCGCGCTGTACGGCGACGCTGGAGAACAGCACCACGGCGCCCTCGGCCGCCTTGAGCGCGGCCGCCGCGGCTTGGACCGCAAGGGCAGCGCCGATCACGTTCAGGGCGTAGGACTGGGCGAGCTGGGCGGCGGTCGCACGTCTCAAGGGCACGAGGTCGATGGAGCCCACGCAGTAGGCCAAGCCGCCAAGCCGACCGTCCGGCGCCGCCGCTTCGACGGCCTGCTCGATCTGCTCGGCATCGCCCACGTCGACCTGGGAGGCGCCCGCGTCGAGCGACTGCGCCAAAGCGGCCAAACGCCCGCCATCGCGCCCGGTGATATGAACCGGTCGCCCGCGCTCGCGGCAGCGCCGGGCCAGCGCGCTGCCGATGCCGCCGGTGCCGCCAAGAATCAGGACGGGATCGCTCATCGCTGACCTGTGCCGCTCTTCCGCCGTTGGATCAGGCAAGAGCTAGATCGGGCCGGCGCGAGGGCAAGCCCGCGTGCCGCCGGGCCCTGCTTGGCCAGTCAGAGCGACGGGGCGGCGCCATGCCGCCCCGCGTCGGGTTCGGCGGGCCCAAGCGCTACGCTTGCGCCGGCCCGCCTAGTGGTACGACTCCAACATTCCGATCCCGGAATGTCGGGCCGCTCCACTAGGTAACTTTTTGTTTGGGTTCAATTCTGGTCGACACTTGATCCAATTTCATCGGACTCAAGTGTCGGAATTGAACCACTAGCTGGTCAGCCGCTCGCGCCGCCGAGCCAGGTTTTCCACTTGGCCTCGTTGTCCTTCAGCCATTCATCGGCCGCGTCCTCGGGCTCCATGCCGTCGACGTCGGCGAGCTTGGCCATGACCGCGACGTCCAGGTTCGTGAAGTTGATCTGCTGGACAATCTTGTAGGCTTTGGGGAACTTCTCGGGAAAGCCCTGCCAGACGCCGATCTTCAGGTAGCCGTCGGCCGGGTTGCCGCAGTCGTAGGTCTTGTCCGGGTTCTTGCCCCAGGACGCGTCCGACCGGCATTCCTCGGCGTATTTCGGGAACTCGATGAACTTGCCGTCGTAGATCGCCTCGATGAAGTTCGGCGTCCAATTGAACAGCACGATCGGCGCCTTGCGCTTGGAGGCGGACTCGAGCTCTGCCCAGAGCGCGGAGGCGGAGCCCGCGTTCACCACCTCGAAGTTCATCTCGAGGCCTTCGACGCGCTCCTGGTCGTGCTTCAACCAGTCTACCGGGCCGGCCAGGAAGCGGCCGTTCGGCGCCGTCTCGGGGGTGGTGAAGAGCTTGGCGCAGTTGTTCAGGGCCTGCCAGTCAGGCAAGCCGGGGCAGACCTCCTCCACGTAGGCCGGATACCACCATTCCTCGCGCGTCTTGGCATCGTGGGTCGCGGCGTCGATCACGCAGCCCTCGGCCACGACCTTTTCGAAGGCGACGCCGAAGGCGCCTTGCCAGACCTCGTGGACGAGGTCGATATCGCCCTCGCACATCGAGGTGTAGACGACCTGGCTGTCCGACGGCACGAACTCGACCTCGTGGCCGGCCTCGTTCAGGATCTTGCCGACGATGTGCGCGCCCACGATCTGGCTCGACCAGTTGTGGAGCGGGATCTTGATCGGGTCGTCCGAGTCCGCCAGGGCCGTTCCGGACACCACCAATGCAGCACCGAGCAGGGCCGTGGCGGCCCCGCTGAAGAGATATCTCATTTTCTTCTCCCCGTTCTTGAAGGGCGCCGATCTATGCGTTTCGCGCCCGCCAACCAATATTGACCATTTGGCCAGTTAACCATAAAGGCCAAGACACCAAATTGCAATCAATCTGAGATTTTCGATAACTAGACACCCGAACTAATCGGCATAATTAGCTGAAATAAGAAAGAAAATGGCGGAAACCAATCATGATCCAATTTTTTCAACCATTTCTGATTGGTTCATATTCTCGGGAAATTGGATCACTCCCTTGCCCCAATCAGGTTGCCGGCCTATCCTGCTTCCAACCCGTCGACAAGGCTGCGGAACGCAGGCGAAACAAATTCTAGGAACGGGGAGGCGGTGACAGAGCCGAAAATCTCGTGTCGGCACGTCTGGAAGCTGTTCGGCAGCGATCCGGCGGCCTTCCTGACGCGCCATGGCGGCAGCCCGAGCGTCGAGGCGATCCGCGACGGCGGCTACATCCCGGCCGTGCGCGACGCTTCGCTCAGCGTCTATCCGGGCGAGATCCTGGTCATCATGGGCCTCAGCGGCTCGGGCAAGTCGACGCTGGTGCGCTGTCTCTCCCGGCTGATCGAGCCGACCGGCGGCGAGATCTTCTTCGACGGCAAGGATCTGCTCAAGGCCTCGGACGCTGAGATGATCGAGATCCGGCGCCACAAGATGGGCATGGTGTTCCAGCACTTCGCCCTCTTCCCCCACCGCACGGTGCTCGACAATGTCGCCTTCCCGCTCGAGGTCCAGGGCGTCGATCGCCCGACCCGAGAGCGCCGGGCCCACGAGATCCTGGAGCTGGTCGGCCTCAAGGGCCGCGAGGACTATTATCCGCGCGAGCTCTCGGGCGGCCAGCAGCAGCGCGTCGGAATCGGTCGCTCGCTCGCCGTCGAACCGGACCTCTGGTTCCTCGACGAGCCCTTCTCCGCGCTCGACCCCCTGATTCGGCGTGAGATGCAGGACGAGTTCCTGCGTTTGCAGTCGATGCTGCACAAGACGATCGTGTTCATCACCCACGACTTCGACGAGGCCATCCGCCTGGCCGACCGCATCGCCATCATGTTCGAGGGCGAGATCGTCCAGCTCGGCACGGCAGAAGAGTTGATCACGCGCCCGGCCACCGCCTACGTCGCCGAGTTCACCAAGGAAGTGCCGCGCGACAAGCTGCTGCGGGTCGGCAGCATCATGGTGCCGGCCAACGGCGATGAAGCGGGATTCGCCGAGCGCCCCGTATCGGCGGAGGCCAAGCTCGCGGCCGTTGCCAAGGACATCATTGCCCAGGAACAGGCGGTCCGGGTGATCGACGGCAGCGGCGCGACCGTGGGCGCGGTGACCCGCGAGCGGGTGCTCGACGCACTCTTCGCCGCGGAGAGCTGAGCCGTGGCGGCGCCAGGCAGCGCGATCGCGGTTCAGGACGAAGGTTTCGCCTGGCAGCGCGACGCCCGCCTCAAGCTCGCGCTTGTCTTCGCGCCCTTCTTGCTGCTGCTGCTGTTTCGCGAGGCCTTGCCGGCCTGGGCGATCGTGGTGCCCGAGGCCTGGTCCCTGCCCTTCATCGACTGGATCAACGCGCTGGTGACCGTGCTCCAGAAGGAGCCGATCCTCGGCCTCTTCACCTTCAAGGAGATGACCCGGGCGATCGCCGGTCTGCTCGAGTGGCCGCTCGACCTGATGGAGGGCATCCTGATCTCGGGCTTCTCGGCGCTGAAGCTACCGGCGCTGCCCTGGATCATGGTGGTCGGCCTGGCCGCGGTCTGGGGCTGTTACCTGCGCGACTGGCGGCTCGGCCTGCTGGCCGGGGGCTGCATCCTCTACGTCGCCCTGTTCGGCAAGTGGAAGCTCTCCATGATCACCCTCTCGGCGGTCCTGGTGAGTGCGCCGCTGGCGGCGCTGATTGGCTTGGCGCTCGGCATCCTGGCGGTGCGCTGGCGCCGCTTCGAGCAGCTGCTTTGGCCGCTGCTCAACGTGATGCAGTCCCTGCCCCACTTCTCCTACCTGATCCCGGTGGCAGTCTTCGTCGGCGTCTCGCACAAGGCCGGCGTGATCGCGACGATCCTTTTCGCCTTGCCGCCGATGGCCCGCCTCACCCTGCTCGGCCTGCGCGGCGTCTCCGCCGAGATCAAGGAGGCCGGGCTGATGGCCGGCTGCACGTCGCGACAGATGCTCTGGAAGGTCGAGATCCCGGCGGCCCGGCCGGCCCTGATGGTGGGCGTCAACCAAGTGATCATGCAATGCCTGGCGATGGTGGTGATCGCCTCCTTCGTCGGCACCAAGGGCCTCGGCCAGGACCTGCTGTTCCGTCTGCAGTCTCTGCGCATCGGCCAGGCCTTCGAAATCGGCATCGCCATCGTCCTGATGGCGATCATGCTCGACCGCCTGAGCCAGGCGCTCGCCGAGAAGCAGCCGGAGCACAAGCGGCCGGGTCCCTTTTGGGCGGCCCATCCCTATCTCACTGCGGCAGCGGCGGTCGTTGCCGTCTCGCTTATCGCGGCCTGGATCACGCCGGTCGCCGCCAAGCTGCCGCGCGGCCTCACCGTGACCACGGCGCCCTTCTGGGACGGCTTGGTCGATGCCGTCACCCTGCACCTCTTCGATCCGCTGGCCATCTTTCGCGACGGCCTGCTCGTGCACCTCCTGATCCCGCTGCGCAGCGCTTTCCAGTGGCTGCCCTGGGTCGCCGTCGTCGCCCTGGTCGCCGCCGCCGGCTGGCGGCTCGGCGGCTTGCGCCTGGCGCTGATCGTCGCCGGCTTCATCGCCTTCATCGCCTTCTCCGGCTTCTGGCCGCGGGCGCTGATCACGACCTACATGGTGGTCTTCGCCGTGATCGTCTGCGCGCTGATCGGCGTGCCGCTCGGCATCTGGGCCTCGCGCAGCGCACGCCGGGCCAAGGCCGTGCAGCTCCTCTGCGACACTTTGCAAACCTTCCCTTCCTTCATCTACCTGATCCCGGTGATCATGTTGTTCCAGGTCGGCGACGTGGCGGCGATCTCAGCGATCATCATTTACGCCAGCATCCCGGCGGCGCGCTACACCATGTTCGGCCTGCGCAACGTGCCCCAGGAGATCATCGAGGCCGCGATCACTTCGGGCTGCACGCCGCGCCAGACGCTCTGGAAGGTGCGCCTGCCGCTGGCCCTGCCGGAGATCCTACTCGGCATCAACCAGACCATCATGTTCGCCCTCTTCATGGTGATCATCGCCGCCTTCATCGGCACCAAGGATCTGGGCCAGGAGATCTTCCGGGCGCTGACCTTCGCCGATGCCGGCAAGGGCCTGGTGCTCGGCCTCTGCGTCGCCTTCCTCGGCCTGACCGCCGACCGCCTGATCACCGAATGGGCCAAGCGCCGCAAGCAGCAGTTGGGACTGGACCCGTGACCCCGAGCATGCCGA
>JAKSDN010000585.1 GCA_022360075.1 Kiloniellales bacterium
CGGCAGGCTGCGGCTCCGGCGCGCGCCGTCGATCGTCGCCGTCGGATCGTCGCCGCGGATACCCTCGTCGAGCAGGAAGCGATGGAACTGGCGCAGCGTCGACAGGCGCCGCGCGCTGGTGCTGGCCGCCAGGCCGGCGCGGCTCAGGCTCGCGATGTAGTCGCGCAGATCGCCGCTTTGCGCCGCACAGCAGTCGAGACCTCGGGCCGCCAGGAAGTCGGCGAATGTCTCCAGGTCGCGCTGGTAGGCCGCCAGGGTGTTCTCGGACGCGCCGCGCTCGGCGACCAGGTACTCGAGAAAGGCCTCGCGCTGCAGATCGGCGCGGCCGGCAGGCTGCCGCGCCGCCTTGCCCGTCTGCGCCACGGCCCGGCCTCAAACGCCGTTGGCGATCGCCGCCTCGATCGCCAGCGCGGAAGCCTCGAGGCCGAAGTCGACGCGCTGCAGGGCGGCGAGCGCGGCGTTCAGGGTCGCCGGGCTGGTCGCCTCCAGGCCCTCCTCGCCCAGGATCACCAGGACCAGCAGCACGCTTTCTCCTCTACGCCCCGATTCGCTCGCCTCGCGCAGGTCGAGCAGCAGGTCGCTTTCCGGCAACGACCGGGCGGCCACCGCGGCCCGCGCCGCCAGGTTGCCGAGCGGGACCGAGCCATTGCGGTCCAAGGCCTGCAAGGCGGCCCGAAGCAGAGCCTCGCCACGGGCCAGCACAGGCTCATCCAGGTCGCGGCGTGCCTGACGCCAGGTCGAGAGCTCGTTGGTCTGGCTCAGCGTCGGCGCGCCCGAAAGCCTGAGATAGGGCCAAAGGCGCGCGGCCGCCGCGCTCGCCAGTGAATTCCGGCCGGCTTGCGCGCGAGCCAGACTGTACCAGGCGCGCGCGCGCTCGAAGCCGCCGGCGGCGAAGAAGGCGCGGCTGGCCGTCTCGGCGAACCAGGCCAGGTCGGGCGTGACCGGCAAACGCGTGAGCTCGGGCAACAGGACCTGGAGCTGCGATTGATAGAGCCCGGTCTCGGCCGCGGTCTCCAGAGCCACGCGAATGCGATGGGCCCGTGCCTGGACATCGCCCGAGCGGGTCACACGCTGCACCAGCAAGGCGCGCTGGGCCGGGCCGATCGGGGCCACCCGCTCCGCACTGCCGTCGAACTGCGCCGGATCGAACCTGAAGCTGCCGTAGAGCTCGGCCAGCAGCGGCGGCGCGAGCGCCCCGGTGGCGAGGGCCAGCTCGGCGGCGACGGCGCGCTCTTCGAGCGGCACTTTGGGCGACTTGGCGATCGCGGCGAGCAGACCGGGCGGCGCCCGGTTGACCAGATCGGGCGGCGGCTGCCAGCCGACCGCCTGGAGAGCGGCGAAGTTCAACGGCTCCATCGCGGTCGCGGTGGGCACGACGGCATCGCCGCCGGTCATCACGTCGATCAGCGCGAAGAAGCCGGGATCATCGAGCGTGCCGCGCTCGCGCATCAGGGCAAGCCCCAGCTCCGCCTGGTCGCGCTCGCCCTGCGCAAGCTGACACACAAGCAACGCCTTCTGCCAATAGGGCAAAGCATGATAGAGCGTGACCGCGTTGCGCACCTCGCGGCAGGCGCCGCCCAGATCGTCGCTCAGCACCAGGCTCTCGACCCGGCCGCGCAGGATGCGCTTGTCGTCGAAGCGCCGCGGCACGGCCTGAAGCAAGCGCGACAGTCCCCCGATCTCGCCCAAGGCCATCAGGCGGTCGATGCGCAGCGCCAAGAAGTCGGTGGCCGGCGCCTGGGCCGTTTCCTCGCCTGCGGCCGGATCGGACTCGTCGTCGTGCTTCGGCGGCTCGGCCGCGGAGAGCAGGAGCCGGCTCGCCAGGTCGCGCAGGGTGATCGAGGTCAGGCGTTCCGGCAGGCGCAGCAGCAAGCTCTCGATCTGCGTGCGATCGCTGTTGCGCCACATGGCCTGGCCGAAGCCGCCCTGGCCCGGGTCGAGCACGCCGATCGAGTCCGGGTCCATCTCCGACAGGCGGTCGATCTCGATGCCGCGAACCTGGGGCGTCGCACCGCCAGGCTCGGTGCCGGTGCTGCGGCGCGGCGTCGGGTCGAAGGGCAGCAGCGGCGTCGGCGGGCCCACGGCAGTGGGCGGCGCAGCCGGCGCTGGCGGCTCGACCGGCGTCGCGCCCGGTGTCTGGTTGGACTGGGCCCTGGCCCCGGCGTGAATGAAGCAGCAGGAAACGAGCAGCGCAGCGCACAGCACCGCCGCTGCACGCGCGACGGATGGTCTAGCGCGCAAAGCGATCATTTGGGATCACCTTCTCGACCTGAGTCGAGGGCGGCGGGATCTCCCAGGTCAACACGAACACCCCGCCCAGGACCAAGAGGCCGAGGACGATGACGAGCAGAAACTGGCTCTTTCTAGACACGGACCTGTCAGCGACTCGAAACCCGAAGCCGAACCTGGGATAGCGCGGACCGACCGGACCTGGCAAGCCTACAGGAATGCAAGCGGGCTTGCGCGGAACCGCCCGGACTATGCTAGGCTTGTGGATTGGCAGGTTCGCGGCAGTCTGGACCGCGTGCGAGACGACCGAAGCGATCTCGGACGCGGCGCCGTCGGACCCGAACAGCAACGGAAACCCATGCCCCCCTCCGGGCCAGTGCCCTTCGAGCGATCGGTCGTCCTTGTCGGCCTTATGGGAGTCGGCAAGACCTGCATCGGTCGGCGCCTTTCCGCGCGCATCGGCCTGCCCTTCGTCGACGCCGACCAGGAGGTCGAGGCGGCGGCCGGCTGCTCGATCGAGGATATCTTCGAGCAGCACGGCGAGGCCGCCTTTCGCGACGGCGAGCATCGGGTGATCCAGCGCCTCTTGTCGGGACCGCCCAAGGTGCTGTCCACCGGCGGCGGCGCCTTCATGGACCCACGCACCCGCGCGGCGATCCGAGAACACGGCGTCTCGGTCTGGCTGCGCGCCGAGCTCGACCTGCTGCTCAAGCGCACCGCGCGCCGCAACAACCGCCCGCTACTGAAACGCGGCGACCCGCGCCAAATCCTGCACGGCCTGATGGTCGAGCGCTATCCGGTCTATGCCGAGGCCGACATCACGGTCGACAGCATCGACGGCCCGCCCGAGGTCACGGTGGGCAAGGTCGAGCGCGGGCTCGGGCGCTTCCTTGCGCCCCATGACGGGCAATCGCCGGGCACGCGCGACGAGAAGGTCGCGGTCTCGGCCGAGGGGGCGGCATGATCACGCCCGAGCGCCTCGGCGTCGAGCTCGGGGCTCGAAGCTACGACATCTGGGTCGGCGAGGGCCTGCTCGGTCTTGCGGGCGAGCGCATCGCGCCGCTGCTGACGACGCGCCGCGTCATGGTCGTCACCGACGAGACCGTCGCCGCCCTGCACCTCGACGAGCTGAGCCGGGCCCTGGACGGCGCGGAAGTCGCCCACGAGAGCATCGTCCTGCCGCCCGGCGAAGCGACCAAGTCGTTCGAGGAACTGGCCGCGCTCACGGGACGGCTGCTCGAGGCCAAGATCGAGCGGCAGGTCATGATCGTCGCCTTCGGCGGCGGCGTGATCGGCGACCTCGCGGGCTTGGCGGCGGCCGTGACGCTGCGCGGCCTCGACTTCATCCAGATCCCCACGACCTTGCTGGCCCAAGTCGACAGCTCGGTCGGCGGCAAGACCGGGATCAACACGCCGCAGGGCAAGAACCTCGTCGGCTGCTTCCACCAGCCGCGCCTGGTCCTCGCCGACACCGGCGTGCTCTCGACCCTGCCGCGGCGCGAGCTGCTGGCCGGCTACGCCGAGGTCGTGAAGTACGGCCTGATCGGCGATCCCGCGTTCTTCACCTGGCTGGAGAGCCACGGCACGGCGATCATCGA
>JAKSDN010000881.1 GCA_022360075.1 Kiloniellales bacterium
CGAGCGTGTTGACCCAAGGTAGCCCCCAAGGTTCGAACGTGTAGCCGAAGTACCCCAGGCCCTCGACGCCCGTTTCCTTGCTGGGAATGGGTGGCCATTGGCCGCCCGTCACCTCCGTGCGGGCATAGGTGACCTCGCTGGCGGGGAACAGGGCGACGTCAAAATAAGCCCAGAACCAGGCGACGAAGAACATCACCTCCGAGGCAATGAACAAGATCATGCCGTAGCGCAAATGAAGCTGAACGACGGGCGTCTCCTGTCCCCCGCCGTGGGCCTCCTTGATGACGTCGCGCCACCAGCCGAACATGGTGATGACGACGAGCACAAAACCCGGGATCATGTACCAAAGCTGGGGGTCCCCAGCCTTCTTCGACATCAGGTACATCAGGACGCCGAGCGCCAGCGCCAGCGCGCCCACCGAGCCAACGATTGGCCAGGGACTCGGATTGAGGATGTGGTAGTCGTGTTGCGGTTTCGCGTGGGCCTGGGCCATGTTTCTAGTCCCCCTCCTCCCCAGTCTGTCTCATCGGCGCCTTTCCTGCGCCGTTCGGCTTACGATCCCGAGGCGCCGTCGTCCTTCGCCGCAGCGACGTCCGACGGATCGTCGTTGCGGTAGAACGTATAGGACAGCGTGATCTCGGCGATGTTCTTGGCATTCTCGTCCTCGACAATCTTCGGATCGACGAAGAAGCTCACCGGCATCTCGATGCTTTCGCCTGCGGCCAGGGTCTGCTCTTGGAAGCAGAAGCACTCGACCTTGGCGAAGTACCGGCCTGCGCTCGCGGGCGCCACGTTGAAGCCGGCCGTGCCCGACACAGGCTTGTCCGTGGTGTTTTGCGCCTTGAAGAAAGTCAGCGCGCTCTCGCCGATGCGAACCTCCATGCGGCGCTGATCAGGCGCGAAGGTCCAGGGCAAGTCACGCTCGACATTGGCGTCGAAGCGAATGGTGATCGTCTGGTCCAGCACCTCATCGGGCGCGGACTCGGCAATTTGCGGCGTGCCGCCATAGCCGGTGATTTGGCAGAACATGCGGTAAAGCGGCACCGCGGCAAAAGACAAGCCAATCATGCAGGCAACGAGGCCCGCCAACGACATGGCGATAAGGCCCTTCCTGTCACGTTTAGCGGTCTTTGCGTTATCGTCGGTCATCCGCACCACCTATCAGATTTGCCGCATGGCGACGTTGCCGCCCAAGCGGACAATGGTGACAATAAAGAACAGGACCGCGAGCGCCACGAGGATCCAGGCGATGGCCAAAGATCGCTTACGTTGACGGCGTTTGCGTTCCGCTTCAGCATCTTCCATCACAACGTCCGGCTAAACGGCATCAAGCCGTTCTCAAAACCGAAGCCCTGCTCCACCAGGAGCACAGCGAACAGAACAAAAAGATAAAGAACCGAATAGGCGAAGAGGGTCTTGGCCGCCCGTTCGGCCTCCTCACCCTCCCGCTTCCGGTAGCACTCGACAGCGAAGACGACGAAGAACGCTCCCAGGATCGAGGCGATGACGGTGTAGAGCAACCCAGCGAAACCCATGACCGACGGCGCCATGCCGAGGGGGGC
>JAKSDN010000909.1 GCA_022360075.1 Kiloniellales bacterium
GTCTCATACTTGCGCCGACCGATGGGGGAGCAACTGACCTTGTCCGCAAAAGCCGTGTTCCTCGACCGCGACAGTGTTTTGAATCGTTCCAATGTACGGAACGGGAGGCCCTTTGCGCCGACCGAGCTGGCGGACTTCGAGATCCTGCCCGGCGCACCGGCGGCTGTGGCCAAATTGAAGGACGCGGGCTTTCTGACCATCGTCGCGACGAACCAGAAGGATGTCGGGCGCGGCCTTGTCGCGCCGGCGGTGCTGGAGGCGATGCCCGCGCGGCTGCGCGCGGCCATGCCGCTGGACGCCACCTACGTCTGCACCTGCGTCGACGATTGCCCCTGCTACAAGCCCAACCCGGGCATGCTGCTGGAGGCGGCCGAGAAGTGGCGGATCGACCTTGACCGCAGCTACATGGTCGGCGACCGCTGGCGCGATGTGGAGGCCGGCCACCGCGCCGGCTGCCGCACGCTCTTCCTCGATCTCGGCTACGCGGAGGCGCTGACCGTGGCACCTCACTGGACGGTCGCAGATCTCGGCGAGGCGGTGGAGATCATCTTGGCCCGGGAGACCGCCTCCATGGCCGAAACGCGGGGCTGAGCCACGTCGGCCGGGCGCTTTGGGCAAGGCCCATTTCGCATGGGCTGATGAGAGCGACTCATAGCGATAGGCTGCGTCATTGCGAGCGGAGCGAAGCAATCCAGTTGGCGGGCAATTGTGTGGTGGCTCTGGATTGCCGCACCGGCTGTCGCCGGCTCGCGATGACGGCGGAGAAATAGGTTCAACGCGACGCAGCTTGGCGCTAGAGACGGATTCGAAAAGACTCGCGTGATCTCAATGAATTGCACCACTTCGCCTGTCATCACCGGGCTTGACCCGGTGATCCAGAGTGGTGCCTGGGTCGAGCGATGCCTGGATTGCCGGATCAAGTTCGGCAACAACAGTGTGGAGGGGCATTTTTCCAACCACTTGTTTCGATAAGAACCACCTTCGGTCAAGCTCTCGGGATCATCGAAGTCACTGCGCCAGCGCGCGCGAGAGCCGGGTCGCGACGAAGCGGTTTCCGGAGGATGACATGTGTCCCAACGTGCCGCAGTCGCCCTGTTGCACGAAAAGCGCACAAAAGCCCGCCTCATCCGTCGCCTGGACCTCTCTGAGGTCCTCCCACAGGTCGACGACGGTCACTCCCAGGTCCTGCGCGCAGGCCTCGACGCTCTCCTGATAGGCCGGCGGCGCGGACCAGCCCCGGATGTGGCTCGCACCGTACTGGAACAACACGACGAGCTCGGCCTCGTCGGCGTCGAGACGCCGCTTCAGGCGTTCGAGCAGGCGGCATGTGACTTTGTCGCCTTCCTGATGGGCCCAGCGATAGGTGATATCCCACTTCGACCACCACTCGGTATAGCCGATCCGTTCCATCATCCAATTGACGAGATGGAAGTGGCCGAGGAACGACCGAAGCCAGCCGACTTCGTAGCGGCTGCCCGCGTATCTCGGCACCGGGTGGTTCCTGTGGACCAGCTCGCCGTCTTCGATCACGAATACCGGCTTGTAGGCGCCGCTGCGGAACTCGAACTGGGCGCGCAGGATGTCGTCGACCATGATGCCGACGATGACCCGCCTTGGTTTCAGGCGAGGGAGAAGCGTCTCGGCGCGCAGGATCATTTGGTCGGTGCCCCAGCCCCCCGTTGCCGCGTTGATCACCGGTTCGCCGAGGATCCGCTCCAGATGGGCGGGCCAGGTCTCGCCGTCGTTGACTTCCGAGCCCGCGGTGAAGGAATCCCCCACGGCCAGGACCGCCCCCGTCGCCAGAGGCTCGATCTCCGGGCCGTTCATGCGGATTCCCTGGTCGCCGAAGGTATAGGTGACCCCGGACTGGCTCTTTGTCACGTTGGGAACCTGGACCCAGCCCAGCAAGGGGTCGTACTGGGCGAGAGCGTCTTGGCTGAGCTGGTCGATGCGTTTGGCGAGCAGATTGTCGAATGAAAAGACCGGGACGCCGTCATGGAGGCGAAGGGCGGCCTCGACGACGGTCAGCGACAAGAAGGCGCTGACGATAACGAGCGTGACATTCTGTACGAGGGAGCGCATGCGATCATTGTCGGATTTTGGGGGTCACCGACTGCGACTCCTGCGTTGTGTTCCAGCGTCCCTTGTCGCTCATTGGAATTAGCCCCGCCTCCTCATCCTGAGCTTGTCGGAGGGTGAGGATCGCTCCCGTTTTGCTCATGGCACCGAGCCATCCTCATGCTTCGACAGGCTCAGCATGAGAGGCACGGGGTTTATTCGCGCGCGGCAGCTAGGGCCAAGATCAACGTCCCTCGGTATGCTAGCCGGCGTCCAGCCGTCGGCGTGCCGGCGAATCTGCCAGGCCTCCCCACCCTCAGGCAGGCTTGCGCGCCAGGAACAGGCCGTTGGTTAGCGGCAGCAGCAGGCGCTCGTAGTCGGCGCGCTCTGCCATCAGGTCCAAAAAGCGCCGGGCGCCTTCGCCCTTCTCCGAGTGCGGGGAGGCATTGACGGCATCGCCGTGGAAGAAGACGTCGTCGGTCACGAAGAGGCCGCCGGGCGCCAGGAAGGGA
>JAKSDN010001044.1 GCA_022360075.1 Kiloniellales bacterium
GCGAACTCGCAGTCCGTGCCGACCAGCGTCTCCAGCTCGGCCCAGATCCGTCGGCTGCGCCGCGCGAGCGGCAGCTCCGCCAGATGCCGGCCCTGTTGCCGCACGCCACCATAGTTGACGCCGCTGGCTTGGCTGCCGCATTGACGGCGTTCCAGCAAGACCACGGAGGCCTCGCGGCGGCGGAGATGGAGAGCCGCCGAACAGCCGACCAGCCCACCCCCGACGATGGCCACGTCGAACGCCGTCATGACGCGGCGCTTTCCAGGAATGTGGCCATGGGCACCGGTTTGACCGGCGCTTGACCGCGCAGCCGGCCGACCGCTTCGAGCGGAACCCCGATTGCATCGGCGAGAATCTCGGCGGCAGCAGGGCCGCAGATTCGCCCCTGGCAGCGCCCCATGCCGAGGCGGCTAAAGGCTTTCGCCCGGTTTATTTCGATCGCACCGAGCTTGCGCGTCGAATGCCGCAGCTCTCCCGCGGTGACGGCTTCGCAGCGGCAGATTATAAGATCGTCGGCCGCCTCGGCCGCGAGATGGGCGGGAAACGGAAAGGCGCCCGTCTCCAGCGCCTTGCGAAAGCGCTCGAAGCGGTCGAGCTGCCGGTTCAGGGCTTCGGTCTCCCTAGCGCTCTCGCGCCGGCCGAGGTCATAGAGAAGAGCATGCGCAGCCCGCGCGCCGCTCAAGGCCGCGGCCTCCGCGCCCCGCACGGCCGCGCCGTCACCGGCCAGATAGATGCCCGCGACGGCGGCGCGCCCATCGGAATCCTGCACCGGGAGCCATTGGCGCTGGACGGAATCGAAGGCGAAAGGAACACCGCACAGATCGGCAAGCTGGGTCTCGGACCGCAAACCGAATCCGGTGGCGAGCGCATCGCATTTGGTCCGCTGCTCCCGGCCCCGTTGGTCACGCCAGAGGAGTTCCGAGACACTGCCGTCCGAGCCAGCGACGGCGGCAATGGGACGCACGCCGAAGGCCAAGCGAATGCCCCGCGACCGCAGCCGGAGAACGGTGCCGAGTCCCTTCAGGAAAGTCCGCCCGCCGCGCAGGAGACCCGGCAGAGCCCGGCCCTTGGCGGAGAAGGACGCGGTATCGAGCACAGCTCCGACATCCACGCCCGCTGCGGCGTATTGGTAGGCGACAAGGTAGAGCAGCGGTCCGGTACCGAGAAAGACCGGCCGCTCCCCAACGGCACAGGCCTGGTACTTGAGGGCGACCTGGGCTCCGCCAAGCGTATAGACACCGGGCAAGGTCCAACCTTGGAAGGGAATGATCCGGTCCATAGCCCCGGTCGCCAGGATAAGGCGGTCCCATGGCAACTCCTTCGGGCCCGCATCGGTCACGATGCTCAGGCTTCGCTCGTGAGCGCTCCAGACGACCGTGTTGGCCCGGTAATCGATCTTGCCTCTGAGCCCGTCGAAGGTTCGGTGCTGGTCCGCCGCCCGTGCGGCTTCGAAGCCATAGAGCTCTTTGGGATCGCGGCAAATCGCTGGCGGTGGCCGCCGGTAGATCTGGCCGCCGCTGGCCGGCGCTTCGTCGATCACGGTTGGACGGAGACCAGCGTCGACGAGCGCCTCTGCGGCACGCACGCCAGCAGGTCCGGCGCCGATGATGACGACGCTAGGCATCGTCGGTGCCCCTTGTCACGATGCTCATGCCGGCCTCGACCTGCGCGGTGCAGGCCCGCAGCGGCGTTCCGTCGGCCCGGCGGACCCAGCAGTCCTGGCAGGCACCCATCAAACAGAAGCCAGCGCGCGGGTCGCCGGCGAACTCGAACCGCCGCAGATTCCGCGCGTTCACAAGGATCGCGGTGAGCACGGTATCGCCGTCCAGGGCCACAGACGGTTGGCCATCGAGCGTGAAAGCGATCCGCGGCCGGTCAACCGCTGCGACACGGTGCAACTGTCCTTGTGAATCCGCAGCCCGGCCCACGACGCTCACCTCCCTGGCACTTTGCAATCCGCTTGGCCCGGCGCTCCCACCCGGCCTTTCATCTTCATTGAATGATAGCCTAATATCCAAATTATGAGATAATCAAGTAGAAATTTCCATTATATGATGATACGTCAAAAGCCGATTGAGCGACTTGGATTCGGATCCCGGTCTGATCCTGCGAGGAGCGGCATGACGATCGCGCAGCAACTGGCGAGTTTTGTGAATGAAACCAACGGGGTACCAGAAACGACTCGTGCGATGGCCGCCAGTGCCATCTTCGACCTGATCACTGCGGCAATCGTCGGACACGACAGTGCCGGTGGACGATCGGCCAGACTGGCAGCACCGCTCATCTGGGGGAACGGCAGAGCCTCGAGTTGGTTTTCACCGACGCGCCTAACGGTCCCAGGCGCCGCCTTTGCGAACTCGGCGATCGCGTCGATGCTGGATCTGGATGACGGGCACCGGGCGGCAGCCGGCCACCCCGGCGCTTCCATCGTGCCGGCGGTCCTCGCCACGGCCGAAGTCTACGGAGCCGACGCGGACCGGGTCCTGACTGCCATCGCCTTGGGCTACGAGATCGCCGTTCGCATTGCCGCGGCGCGCGATCTTGGAAATCTGGATACCCTGGTCTCCGGACCTTGGTGTGGCCAGGGCGCGGCCGCCGCGGCAGGCTGGCTGCGCGGACTGACGCCTGACGACCTTGCGCAAGCCTTGGCGATTGCCGGATCGAGCGCACCGAACCTGACGGCGGTCGCCTACTCGCGCGTCATGGGCAATCATGTGAAGGAGGGCATTCCCTGGGCGACGGCCACGGGCTTGGCCGCCGTTGATCTCGCGGCGACTGGCTTTACCGGCCCCCTGGACCTGTACGACCATGAAGATCACTACGATCCCGCAAAGCTCTCGCATGGTCTGGGCAATAGCTGGCTGATCGACAGTGTCTACTTCAAACCCTACAGCTGCTGCCGATGGGCTCATGCCGCGATCGATGCCCTGATTGAGCTTCAAGTGGAAGGAGCGATCCCTGCATCCGAGATCGA
>JAKSDN010001324.1 GCA_022360075.1 Kiloniellales bacterium
TGCCGCGCGTTGGATCTCGCGCGCCGGGGCTCGCCGCAGCACGAGACTGCGGATCGGGTCGGTCAGCTCGAGGATTTCGAGCACCGAGACCCGGCCGCGATAGCCGTTGCCGTTGCAGTCCGCGCAACCCTTGGCGCGGTAAAGCGTTGGGGTTTGCCCCTCGGTCAGTTCGCCGAGCCTCAACTGCGCGACCATCTCCGGCAGCGGCGCATAGGCCTCGCGGCATTGCGGGCAGAGCCGGCGCACCAGGCGCTGGGCGACGACGCCGTTCAGGCTGGAGGCGATCAGGTAGTCCTCGACTCCCATGTCCAGCAGGCGGGTGATGGTGGCGGCGGAATCGTTGGTGTGTAGTGTGGAGAGGACGATGTGTCCGGTCAGCGCGGCCTGCACCGCGATCTGCGCCGTCTCGAGGTCGCGGATCTCGCCGATCATCATGACGTCGGGATCCTGGCGCAGGAAGCTGCGCAGCAGGTTGGCGAAGCCGAGGCCGATCTGAGCCTTCACCTGGACTTGGTTGATACCCTCGAGCTGATATTCGATCGGATCCTCGACCGTGAGGATCTTGCGCTCGCCGCTGTTCAGCCGCAGCAGCGAGGCATAGAGGGTGGTGGTCTTGCCGCTGCCGGTCGGGCCGGTCACCAGGAGGATGCCGTTCGGCCGTTCCAGAATGGTCAGGAATGCCTCGCGCTGCGTCTCGTCGAGCCCGAGCGTGGTGAGGTCGAGCGCCACGGCATCCTGATCGAGGATGCGCAAGACCAGGCTCTCGCCGTAGAGCGTCGGCACGGTGGAGACGCGCAGGTCGATCTCCTTGCCGCGGATCGCCAGCTTGATCCGGCCGTCCTGGGGCAGCCGGGTCTCGGCGATGTTCAGCTTGGCCATGATCTTGATGCGCGAGACCACGGCGGCCCGCAGGCGACTGGGCGGTGCTTGGACCTCGCGGAGCACGCCGTCGACGCGATAGCGCACGCGCAACCGCCGCTCGAAGGGCTCGATGTGGATGTCGGAGGCCCGCATCTCGACGGCCTTGCCGACCAGATGATTGACCAGGCGGATCACCGGCGCCTCGCTGGCGAGGTCGCGCAGCCGCTCGACGTCCTGCTCGGTCTCGTCGGCCGTCTGGACCGCGTCGCCGTCGAGGATCTCCTCGACCGAGCCGCCGTTACCGGCGTAGAGGCGCGCGTGGGCGGCTTCGATGTCTTCGGGCACGCCGACCCAGCGCAGGACCGCCTTGCCAAGGCGCAGGCCGATCGCGTCGCTGACGAAACGGTCGAAGGGATCGGCCATGGCGAGGACGAGACTCTCGGCACTGTCGCAGAGCGGCACTGCCCGGACCCGTTTGAGGAACGCGGCGCTGAGCTGGTCTTCGAGAAGCGGTGTCGCGGGATAGTCGCTGGGTTCGGCGAGGGGGACTTCAAGGCAGGCGGCCAGCACCTCGGCCATGGAACGTTCGGAGACCAGGCCGAGCTTGGTGAGGATCAGGTCGAGCCGCTCGTTGGTTTGAGCCCTAAGGTGCTGCGCGCGCTCCAACTCCGCCGATCCGAGATGACCGCCGCGCAGGAGCGTCTGAGCGATCTGCTCGGTCAGACCTCCATCGCTTGAAATGCCGTCGAACATGACTCTTCGGATTCCGAAACCGACCTTTTGGGGGCGATGACTTTCACTACGCGCGGCAGGGCGAATTCGGATGCAAAGAAATGGTGGCGCCGACGGCCGCGTGAAGAAATCGATCGGCGATTGCATCCAAGGGCGGGAGCCGGTGCGTAAGGCCTGACGTGAACGGGCGCCTGCCGCCCACCTTCGACCAACATCTGACAGAGGCAAAGATCATGCAGTTTCGCAGACTAGGGTCGGCCATCGTGGCCGGCGCGGCGATGATATCTGCCGTGCCGACGGGGGCGGTCTTGGCGTCGAGCCATATGGACGCACCCCTGATCACCTTCGATGACGCCGCCAACACCACCGACGTCTATGCGTTTCGCAGCCAGGGCGCCGACGGGACGCAGTACCTGACCGCCGCGGTCTCGGTCTATCCCTTCGAAGAGCCGGGCATCGGTCCCAACAACTATCGTTTTGACGACAATGTGCTCTACGAAATCCACATCGCCGTCGGCGATAAGGATGTCGACAGGGGCCGGGCGACGCTCAGCTATCAGTTCAAATTCGATACCAAGCGGCTGAACGAGGACACGGTCCTGCAGTCCTTCCTCGGCCCGATCCAGGAGGTCTTCGACCAGAACCAGAACCTGCAGCAGAGCTACAGCGTGACCAAGCGGGACCGTCGCGGCCGCAGTAAGCGCGGCAAGAAGACGGTGCTCGGCCGGGATCTCTCGACGCCGCCCAACAACCAGGGCCTGGTCACGCCCTTCTACAACCAGGGCGACGATGGCCGGAATCCAGCGAAGGACGGCGTTCGGCTGGTCGACGGCGTGCTTCAGGGCGAGCTGGACCGCTATACCCAAGCGACGGTCCACGAGATCGACCAGGACTACGAGGTCTTCGCCGGTCAGCGGGATGATGGCTTCTACGCCGACATTCAGGCGATCTTCGACTTCGACACTTCCCGGGCCATCCCCATTGATTTCACGGGGCCGAACAAGCCTTTCGACAGCCAGGGCGGCTTCAACGTGCATACCATCGTGCTGAACATCCCGCTCGCCGAGTTCGGCGACGAGACCATTGCCGGCGTCTACGCGACGACCAGCCGGCGCCGGCTCGAGATTCGGCCCAACGAGCGGGACCCGATTCCCGTGGGCTCCTTCGTTCAGGTTGGCCGCCAGGGCAACCCGCTGAAAAACGAGGCACTGGTCGCCATTCGCGACAAGGACCGCTACAGCGTGACCCCGCCGACCCGCGACAAGCAGCTGTTCAGCCAGTACGCCGAGACGGTGATCCTGGCCGAGGCGCTCAATCTGACGCCGGTGGTCGATATCCCGGGCATCTTCATCCCGGACGTGATCAAGGTGCGTCTGGATACCGGTCCGGCGCGGGTGCCGAACGATCCGCGTTTCGACCGGCTGGCCGGCGTGCTCGCGGTGCTCGGCGGCAATCCCGACCCGGCCGTCGACGACGTGCTGGTCACCGAGGACGACGAGGTCGTGTTCGGTGGTTGGCCCAACGGTCGGCGTTTCGGCGACGACGTCGTCGATGTGGCGCTCTTCGCCATCGGCCTGCCGACCGACCTGATGCCGCTCGACCCCGTCGACAACAAGCCGAGCGCGGACGGCGTCAGCCGCAACGACATCACCTATCACGATGTCTTCCCCTACGCGGCGACGCCGCTCAACGGGCGTAACCATCCGCACCACAGCGAGACCAACCTGACCAACTGACCCCGAAGAACAGGGGCACAGCACCTCGGCCGCACGGCGAGGCAGGACCTCGCCGTGCAGGTCGGAGGATCTGGGAGACACGACAATGGCCTATCGCGACCCTCGGCGCAGGAGATCCGCCTTCCGGGCATCGCTTCCGGTGATGCCTCACCCCGGCTTCGTTCTCTTCGCCCTAGTGCTCTTGGTCTCCGCTTTGCCGCTCTTCGCGCTCGCCGCGCCTTACCATCCCAAGGCGGATGCCGAAGTGCTCACCCGACTGACGGCTCCCCTCGAGACCGGCGGCGATTCGCTCCGGGAGAGACGCGCGGCGCTCCGCCTCGAACCGCGGAACCTCGATCTGGCGCTATCCGTCGCCCGCCGCTACGTGAGCCTCGGCCGCGCCGAAGGCGACCCCCGCTTCTACGGCTATGCCGAGGCCGCGCTCGAGCCTTGGCTCCATCTTTCCGGTCCGCCCCTCGACGTCCTGGTTCTGCGCGCGGTCTTGCGCCAGGCCGGACACGATTTCGATGGCGCCCTATCTGATCTCGACAGAGTGCTGGACATGGCCCCCGGTCATGCGCAGGCGTCACTGACGCGGGCTGTTATTCTCACGGTTCAAGGGCGCTATGCGGCGGCGGCCCGAGCCTGCCGAAGCCTGGGGCGTCGCAGCCTCTTGCTCGTTCGCGCGGCCTGTACCGCCGCGGCGCAGGGCCGCAACGGCGCGGCAGAGGAGAGCTATCGGCGGCTGTCGCAGGCCTTCGCGACGTCGCGCGAAACAGATCCCGCGTTGGTTACCTGGGTCCATGGCCTGCTCGGCGAGATGGCCGAGCGCCTCGGGCGGCAGGCGGCTGCCGAGGCCCACTATCGGAATGCGCTGTCCGCCGGAGAGCGCAGCGCCTATCTGCTCGGCGCGCTGGCCGACCTTCTGCTGGACCAGGGTCGCTTCGCCGAAGTCCGCGAGCTCCTGGCCGAAGAGGCGCGCGACGACGCGCTGCTCCTACGCCTCGCGCTGGCCGAGTCGCGACCGGATTCCAGCCGCTCCGAGGACTATCGGGCCCGCCTCGAATCCCGTTTCGAAGCCAGCCGGCGCCGCGGCGACAGCCGCCACCTGCGCGAAGAGGCGCGTTTCACGCTTCAACTTCTGGACCGGCCCGAGGCGGCCTTGGGTCTCGCACTCGAGAACTGGCGCAGCCAGCGCGAGCCTTGGGACGCCCGCCTGGTTCTGGAAGCCGCCTTGGCGAGCGGCGACGTGGCGGCAGCCAAGCCCGTGCTGGCCTGGCTCGAGGAGAAAGTCCTCGAGTCGGTCCGGATCGACGCTTTGGTCGCCAAGCTCGAAGGGGAGCGAGAGTCATGATCCACCAGCCAACTGCCGGTTTCGGCCCATGGTGCCGAGCGGCCCTGTTGTTCGGAAGCCTCGCAGTCACCGTGGTAATCGCGGGACCACCGCGCGCCACCGCGACGGAGGCTGCGACATCACAGCTCGGCATCGTCGTGCAGGAGGACCGGCTGAGCCTGGACCTCGTTGCCGTGCCGCTCGGTGATGTGCTCGCCGCCCTTGCGGAGAAGGCCGAGATCGCCGTCGAGCTGCGTGGCGAGGCGAACGAGCCGGTTACGTTTCAGGTCGATGTTCAGCCGCTCCACCTGGCAATCAGTGAGTTTCTGAATACGCTCGGTTACTCCTACATCCTGGAGTTCGCCGCCGACCCGACAGAAGGACAGGCGAGGCGCCTTTCCAAGCTCACCGTGATCGCGCCGGACGGCCCCGCTGCCGCGCCGATGCAAGCGGTCGAGGGGCAGGGGGCACGACCGGGCACCGAAGAGCCGGTTCCGTTCGAGGCGGAAGATTTGGATGCGGCGGACGAAGCGATCCAGATCCTCGAGGAGATCCTGCGCGAGGAGACCGATCCCGATATTCGCGATGCCGCGGCCGAGGCGCTGTCGGATATCGAGAAGCACTTTATCGGCCTGTGATACGCGGGCCGCTGGCTGCCGCGAAACGGGCCCGCCAGGGGGGACGAAGAGCATGCTGCTAGAAGTTACGAGGCGTTGCGCCGCGATGGCGGTTGTAGGAATGGTCGCCGCTTGCGCCGAGATCGTCTTTCCGCCGAAGGCGGAGCCGACCGCGGCCGAGACGCCCGTGAGCGCGGCATCCACCGCGACGAGGCCTACGGAAAGGCGGCTGCTCGAGCCTGCCGAAGCCAAGGCGCCCA
>JAKSDN010001342.1 GCA_022360075.1 Kiloniellales bacterium
GCGACACCCTGCTGCTGGCCGCCACCGGCCGGGCGAAGCACCCGCGGGTGGCCGCCGACTGCGGCCTGGGCGATCCCCTCGTCCGGGGCTTCGCCCGCGCCCTCGACCAGCTCCTCATCGACCTCGCCCAGCAGGTGGTGCGGGACGGCGAAGGGGCGCGCAAGTTCGTCACCATCGCCGTCACAGGCGCCGCCTCGGGCGGTGCCGCCCGGCGGATCGGCCTCGCCATCGCCAACTCGCCCCTGGTCAAGACCGCCATCGCCGGCGAGGACGCCAACTGGGGCCGCATCGTCATGGCCGTCGGCAAGGCCGGCGAGCGGGCCGACCGGGACCGCCTGGCCATCTCCATCGGCGGCGTCGAGGTGGCCCGCGCCGGCGTCAGGGTCGAGGGCTATGACGAGGCGCCGGTCGCCGCCCATATGCGGGGCAGCGAGATCGAGATCGCCGTCGACGTCGGCGTCGGCCGCGGCCGGGCGACGGTCTGGACCTGCGACCTCACCCACGGCTACGTCGACATCAACGCGGACTACCGGACGTGAGCGGCGGTGCCGCCGTCGACCGCGGCTGCTGGAACGCCCCCGAGCCGGCGCCCGGCGGCGCGAAGAAGATCGTGCTGGTGGCGGCCGTCGCCCTCCTCGACACCGACGGCCGGGTGTTGCTGGCCCGCCGGCCCGAGGGCAAGGCCATGGCCGGGCTCTGGGAATTCCCCGGCGGCAAGGTCCATGACGGCGAGACGCCGGAGCAGGCGCTGGTGCGCGAGCTGCACGAGGAGCTTGCGATCGACACGCGGCAGTCTTGCCTGGCACCGCTCGCCTTCGCCTCGCACGCCTACGACGACTTCCACCTGCTGATGCCGCTCTTCGCCTGCCGGGTCTGGCGCGGCAGCGTCACCCCGCAGGAGGGCCAGGAGACCGCCTGGGTCCGCCCGGCCCGCCTGCGCGACTACGCCATGCCGCCGGCCGACGAACCGCTGGTTGCGATCATTCGGGATTATCTCTGAGTGTCTTCAAGGCGAAGTTGGTTAGTTCATCGCATGTGGAGCCTGATACCGAGAGCCTCTCTCCCAGCCATTCCGGTTAAGATCTGAGGCCGCGTGACGGCAAAATCAGGCTGAGAAGACGTCAAAGACGAATAGGTGCAGGCTAAGGTGGCGAAGATCTTCATCTCGCACTCGTCAGCAGACACGTGGGTGGCCAAACAGATTGCCGACCACATTCGGCGGTGCGGCGCTGAGTGCTTTTTGGATGAAGCTGACATCGATCACGGCGACGACTTCGAGAGCAGGATTCTCGAAGCCGCTCAAGAATCGTCAGAGCTTCTCGTTCTGCTAACGCCTTGGGCAACGAACCGGCCCTATGTTTGGCTGGAGATGGGTGTATTCTGGGGAAGTGGAAAGCGGATTGTAGCGGTCCTACATGGACTATCGGCAAAGGACCTTGCGCGGGACGAGCGAGCGCCAATCATGCTGAAGCGGACGGACTTGGTCTCTCTGAACGAGATCGATACGTATTTCGAGCAGCTCAAGGCGCGGGTCGAGAAGGGCTAGTGAACGGCAATGACCAAGCACAATCCGAATGTCTTTCTGTCCTATAGCTACAAGGACCGTCATCTCGCCGACGTCCTGGTCCAGAGACTTCGAAAGCGCGATATCGACATCTGGACGGATCGACAGATCGAGCCGGGGGCTTCATGGCGTGACGAGATCCAGGAAGCTCTTGAACGGTCGAACACATTCGTCATCCTGATCACTCCTGAATCTCTGAGTTCGGACTGGCTTAACTTCGAGCTCGGCGTGGCGCTCAGCCGGGCGAAGCTTCAAGAGGCGACCGTGATCCCGGTGTTGATGGAGGGTGCCACAGCGGACTCGTTGCCGCCCTTGCTTCGGGATCGCGTTTACATCGACGCCAATGGGATGGAGGAGCCTGAGGTCGAGGAAGCCCTCAGAAAGGCTCTCGCCTCATAGCGGTTGGCCGACGAGCGAAATTGCCTCATCCATGCTGCATTGACCTTCAAGAGAGCGCTTGAGCGGCGTGCGAAACCTGCGTCAGGGTCTTTGGTGAATTGCTCACTGGCAGGCGGCACAGACCAAGGTGTCAGCTTTCCTTTCCTCCAGGCCCCGCCTTCTCCCCCGCCGTCACCTCCTCGACATCGAGCGCGTCGGCCAGGCGGGCGGCGGCGCTGCCCGGGCGCAGGGCCTTAGGTTGCGACTCGTGCGGGGCCCAGCCGGTGAGGTAGATCACCTGGAAGCTGGCCGGGATGCGGCCGTCGTCGTTCGCGGCCCGTTGTTCGTAGAGTGCGGCGGCGCGCAGCAGCGTGGCCCGCCGGCTGGCGCTGCGCCGCCGTGCCAGGACGGCGTTGCTTTCGCCCATGCCCCGCAGGTCGCGCATCAGCGCCAGCGCGTTCGGATAGGTCACGGTCAGGCTGTCGACATCGGCCATGGGCAGGGCGAAGCCGGCGCGCTGCAGCAGGGCACCGGCGTCGCGCAGCTCGGCGAAGGGTGAGACCCGGGGCCCCGCGCCGCCTTCCACCTCGAGCTCGGACTCCATCAAGGCGGCGCGCAGCTCGGACAGAGTCTCGCCGCCGAGCAGCGCCGCCAGGAACAGGCCGTCCGGCTTCAGCGCCTGGCGGATCTGGATCAGGGCGCCGGGCAGGTCGTTGACCCAGTGCAGGCTGAGGCAGGAAATCACGAGGTCGAAGCTGGCCGGCGCGAAGGGCAGGGCTTCCTCGTCGGCCACCAGGGCGGGGCGCAGGCGGTGATGGGCGGCGGCGGCCATCGCGGCGGCGCAGTCGCTTTGGATCAGGGTCTCGACGCCGCCGCGGCCGCCCAGCAGTCGGCTGAGCGTGCCGTCGTGGCAGCCGAGATCGAGGGCGACGGGGAAATCCCGGCGAACGTCCGCCAGGCGGTCGGACAGCCGCTCGCCCACCTCCCGAAACAGGAAGTCGTGCGCGCCGAAGCCGGGCGCGGCCCGCTTGCGGTGGGCGCGCAGGGCCTTGCGGTCGAAGACCTGGATCGTTGCGGTCATCGGCTGACTATGCGTCAGCGCGGATGGAAGGCAAGGGCGTGGATTTGACAGCCCGTGGCGCGGCCCGCAGGCTCGGGCCGTGAAGCCATCGACCGCCAAACTCGCGACCGGACTCGTGGACCTGGGTTCGGGCCTTTCCGCCGCGGCGCTCAACGCGATCCTGCCGCCGCGCTGCATTGCCTGCGGCATCACCGTCGAGCGTCCGGGCAACCTCTGTCCGGACTGCTGGGACGGCATGGACTTCCTGGCGCCGCCTTGGTGCACGGCCTGCGGCTTGCCATTCGAGTACGACCTGGGCGCCGAGGCGCTCTGCGGCGACTGCTCACGCGCACTACCGCCCTACGCGCGGGGCCGGGCCGTCATGGCCTACGACGAGGCCAGCCGGCGTCTGCTCCTGCGCTTCAAGCACAGCGACCGGACCGACGCTGCGCCGGCCTTCGCGGCTTGGATGGCGCGGGCCGGGGCCGCCTTGGCCGAAGAGGCCGAGCTGATCGTGCCGGTGCCGCTGCATTGGACCCGGCTGTTCCGACGCCGCTACAACCAGGCGGCCCTGCTCGCGCTCGCGTTGGGCCGGCGCTGTGACAAGCCTGTCGTCACCGACCTGTTGCTGCGGCGCCGGGCAACGCCCTCTCAGGGGCGGCTCTCGCGCTCCGCCCGCGCGCGCAACGTGGCCGGCGCTTTCGCGGTCAAGCCCGCGCGCCGCGCGCGGCTGCGCGGCCGTCGCGTGCTGCTGATCGACGACGTCATGACGACGGGCGCGACCCTCGAGGCCTGTAGCCGTGCATTGCTCGCGGGTGGGGCGGGGGCGGTCGATGTGCTGGTCCTGGCGCGGGTGCTGCGCACGTCCGCCTGAGCCCGGACCGCCGGCCGCGCTTAACAAACCGGCCGATTGGGCCTAAATAGGAAACGATCCAATGAACGACAGGCCGCGCCGTCGGTCCGAAGGAACGATAATATGGCTCATGTAGAGATCTACTCCAGCATGCTCTGCCCCTTCTGCTATCGGGCGAAGAAGCTGCTCGACAGCAAGGGCATCGCCTACGACGAGACCGACGTGCTGATGCATCCCTCGAAGCGGGCCGAGATGGTCGAGCGCGCGCAGGGCCGCACCTCGGTGCCGCAGATCTTCATCAATGGCCAGCACGTCGGCGGCTCGGACGAGCTCCATGCGCTCGACGCGCAGGGCGAGCTCGATCCTCTGCTCGAAGCCGTGACGTGAGCCAGGCCTTCACCGCCGCCTGCATCCAGGTCACTTCCGGCCGCGACCCGGCCGCCAACGTCGAGACCGTCTCCGCCAAGGTACGGGCGGCGCACGCCGGCGGCGCCGATTTCATCATGACGCCGGAGACGACGGACATGATGGAACCGCGGCGCAAGCTCGGTTTCGAGAAGGCGCAGCCTGAGGCGACGCACGAGGCGCTGGCGGCCTTCCGGACGCTCGCCGCGGAGCTTGAGGTCTGGCTGCTGCTCGGCTCCTTGGTCGTGCGCCAGAGCGAGGATCGCCTGGCCAACCGCTCCTTCCTGATCGATCCGAAGGGCGGCATCGCCGCGTGCTACGACAAGATCCATATGTTCGACGTCGACGTGCCGGACGGCCAGACCTATCGGGAGTCGAAGGCCTATCGGCCCGGATCAAAGGCGGTCCTGGCCGATCTGCCTTGGGGCCGCTTGGGTATGACGGTCTGCTACGATCTGCGCTTCCCGGCGCTCTACCGCAGCTTGGCCCAAGCTGGTGCCGACTTCCTGACCGTGCCCTCGGCTTTCACGCGGGTGACGGGCCAGGCGCATTGGCACTGCCTGCTGCGGGCACGAGCGATCGAGACCGGCTGCTTCGTCTTCGCCCCGGCCCAGTGCGGCGAGCATGCCGAGGGGCGCCAGACCTATGGCCATTCCCTGATCGTCGCCCCTTGGGGCGAGGTCTTGGCCGACGGCGGCGAAGAGCCGGGAATCGTCACGGCGCGGATCGAGCCGGCCAAAGTCGCCGAGGCGCGCGCCATGATCCCAGCACTCGGCCACGACCGCGTGTTCAGTCCGCCTATCATGGCCGCACCGCTGCGCGAGGCCGGCGAATAACGCCCGTCAGGTTGCCGCGTCCTCGGTCTCGCGAGTAGCGCAGATCCTCTGCACGGCGGCGGGCCGAGGCACCTCGACGATCAGATCCTCATAGGCGATCACCCGCAGGTGGCCGCGCACCGCGTCCAGCAACTCGCCGGGCTTGAGCAGGAAGTCCGGGTTGCTCGGACGGCCGAAGCGCTCGTTGCCGCGTGCGAAGGTCTCGTAGATCAGCAAGCCGCCCGGCGCGACGGCCGCGACGATCGACGGCAGGAGCGGCCGGAACAGGTAGTTGGTCACCACCACCGCGGCGAAGCGCCGCTCGCCGAGCGGAAAGGCACGGCCGTCTTCCAGGTCGGCCTCGATGCGCTCGAGCGCGCTTTCCGGCCCGCCATCGGCGAGCTGCGAGAGGTCGCTGTCGACGGCGGTGACCGGATGGCCGCGGTCGAGGAACAGGCGCGTATGGCGCCCGCCGCCGCAGGCGAGATCGAGCACCGGGCCACCCTCCGGCACCAGCGGCGCGAAGCGCTCGACCCAAGGGGACGCCATCTTAAGTGATTGATGCTGTTTCATTTTACCGAGTGCTTCCGGGGAAAGACCGCTGTCCAGAACTTGCCTTGAACCTTGCGCTCCACCATGTCTCGCGATAGGCCTTTATGACGCTTTGGCGACAGGACCAAGGGACGAGCCGTAGAAGCGATGATTCTTTACAACCTCAAATGCCGGAAAGACCATCATTTCGAGGTCTGGTTCCGGGACAGCGAGGTCTACGAGACTCAGGTCGCGGCGGGGGAGCTGCGCTGTCCTGTCTGCGGCTCGAAGAAGGTGGCCAAGGCGCTCATGGCTCCGCGCGTGGCCCGTGGTGGCGGCCAAAGTGACCTGGAGAAGGCCGCGAAGATGCGCCAAGGCCTCGTCGAGTTGCGCAAACAGGTCGAGGCGAATTGCGACTACGTCGGCCCGTCCTTTGCCGAAGAGGCGCGCAAGATCCACTACGGCGAGACCGAGGAGCGCAACATCTACGGCGAGACCTCGGCCGACGAGGCCAAGGCGTTGGACGACGAGGGCGTCAAGGTCCAGCGCATCCCCTGGGTCCCGACGGACAATTCCTAAGCGAACTTCTAAGCCCGCGCGGCATAGATCATGTAGTTGACGTCGGCGTCGCGAGGGTCGAGGCGCCAGGCGTCGGTCAGCGGATTGTAGGTCACGCCCACTACCTCCTTGGCGACGAGCCCTTCGGCGCGCAGGGCGGCGACGATCTCCGACGGCCGCCGGAACTTGCGCCAGTCGTGGGTGCCGCGGGGCAGCCAGCGCAGCAGGTACTCGGCGCCGACGATGGCCATGAGGAAAGCCTTGGGCGTGCGGTTCAAGGTCGCCAGCAGCATGGCGCCGCCCGCCTCCACCAAGGCGCTCGATGCCGCGATGAAGGCGCCCACGTCGGCGACGTGCTCCAGCACTTCCATGTTGAGCACGGCATCGAAACGCTCGCCGGCGGCGGCTAGTTCCTCGGCCGCGACGTGGCGGTAGTCGATCGCGAGCTCTGATTCCTCCGCGTGGAGGCGCGCGACCTCGATGCTCGCCTCGGCCGCATCGATGCCGGTGACCTGCGCGCCGAGCCGGCTCAAGGGCTCGGCGAGCAAGCCGCCGCCACAGCCGATGTCGAGGATGCGCAAGCCCTCGAGCGGTTTGGCCGCCCGCAGGTCGCGGCCGAAGTGCGTGGCGAGCCGGTCGCGAATGAAGCGCAGCCGCGTGGGGTTGAGGCGGTGCAGCGGGCGGAACTTGCCGTCCGGGTCCCACCACTCCTCGGCCAGCGCCGCGAACTTGGCGATCTCTTCCCTGTCGACGGTGCCGCCCGCGCCCGACCGGGCTGAGGGGCGCGCTGAACGCCTTGGCTTCTTGGTGCTTGTCGGCACTGGATCCCTGGAACGCGTTTCGGGTGAGATACTTGCCTCGGCCTTGCCGAGTGAGTATGGATAGCCGGCGGCGAGCCGGCAAGGGGCCGGGCTCGCCGAGCTCCAAGGCTGTTCCCTCAGGTCGCGCATCGCCATGGCCCGAATCGTCATGAAATTCGGCGGTACTTCGGTGGCCGACCTCGAGCGCATCCGAAACGCCGCCAGGCGGATCAAGGCCGAGCACGAGCGCGGCTACGACATCGCCGTCGCGGTCTCCGCCATGGCCGGCGTGACCAACCAGCTCGTCGAGTACGTACAGGACGCGGCGCCGCTGTTCGATCTGCGCGAGTACGATGTCGTGGTGTCGTCGGGCGAGCAGGTCACCGCCGGCCTCTTGTCCGTGGTGCTGCAGGACATGGGCGTGCAGGCGCGTTCCTGGCTCGGCTGGCAGGTGCCGATCCGCACCAACGCGGCCCATGGGAGCGCGCGCATCGAGGCGATCGAGGCCGAGGAGATCGCGCGGCGCTTCGAGGAGCGACAGGTCGCGATCCTGGCCGGCTTTCAGGGCCTCGACGATCAGGGCCGGATCACCACCTTGGGTCGCGGCGGGACCGACACCACGGCGGTCGCCCTTGCCGCCGCCTTGCAGGCCGAGCGCTGCGACATCTACACCGATGTCGACGGCGTCTACACGAGCGATCCCAGGATCGTCACCAAGGCCCGCAAGCTCGACAAGATCACCTACGAGGAGATGCTGGAAATGGCCTCGCAGGGCGCCAAGGTCCTGCAGACCCGCTCGGTCGAGATGGCCATGAAGCATCATGTTCGGATCCAAGTGCTCTCAAGCTTCGAGGAGCTGCCGGGCACCCTTGTCGTCGACGAGGACGAGATCATGGAAAAAGCGATTGTGAGCGGCATCACCTACAGCCGCGACGAGGCCAAGATCACCCTGTTCGGCGTGCCCGACCGGCCCGGGGTCGCGGCGCGGATCTTCGGGCCCCTGGCCGATGCGGCGATCAACGTCGACATGATCGTCCAGAACGTCTCCGAAGAGAGCAATCTGACCGGCATGACCTTCACGGTCACGAAGGCCGATCTGGAGCGGGCGGTGAAGGTGCTGGAGAGCGCCCACGCCGATCTCGGCTACGAGCGCCTCGCGGCCGACTCGAACGTGGTCAAGGTCTCGGTGATCGGCGTCGGCATGCGCAGCCACGCCGGCGTGGCCCAGCAGATGTTCACCGCCCTGGCCGACAAGGGCATCAACATCCAGGTCATTTCGACCTCGGAGATCAAGGTCAGCGTGCTCATCGCCGAGGAGTACGCCGAGCTCGCCCTGCGCAGTCTGCACACGGCCTACGGGCTGGACGCCGCCTGAGATCTGCTCCATGCCGAGGGCAAGCACCTACGCGGCAGAACAGGCTCCAAGGCTTGGCCCTTGCTGCGATGCCCGAAAAATCGCCACCACCGACCCGAAATCTTGTGATTTGCTGTCACGGTGCCGGGTTTGTTAAAACTTCGCTAAGTCACAGGCTTTAAAGGACTGACATTGGTCAGGGCAATCTGCGCAAGCTTTGCCCGGTCGACTGCGACCCCGATCGATGGCCGATCGGCAAGGGCCTCCCCGTGGGGCGCTTCTCTGGGAGCGTGGAAGACGCGTGTCGGATCTCGCCATGGCTAGGAAAGCGCCATACGCTCGCGAAAGCTCACCCGGCGTGCGCATGGGCCGGTTGGGCGCGGCCGAGCCGGAGCCCTCGCTGGCGCCGCGCGAGAGCGTCGGAACGGTGCTGCGCCGGGCCCGGGAGCACTACGGCGAGGACCTGCGCTCTGTCGCGCAATCCCTGCGCATTCGTTACGTCTATTTGCTTTGCATCGAGGAAGGGCGGTTCGCGGACCTGCCCGGCCCGACCTATGCCGTGGGTTTCGTGCGGACCTATGCCGAGTATCTCGGCCTCGACGGCGTCGAGATGGTCAACCGCTTCAAGGAAGAGGTCGACAACGTCGACCAGAAGCAGGAGCTGGTCTTCCCGACCCCTTCGCCGGAGAGCCGGGTGCCGGGGGGCGCGCTGATCTTGATCTCGGTCATGTTGGTGGCGCTGGCCTACGGGGGCTGGTTCTATCTTTCCAGTCAGGGCAAGAGCATCGCCGACTTGGTGCCGCCGGTGCCCGAGCGTCTCGCGGCGCTGATCGAAGGCGAGGACACGACGGGGACCGGCGAGGGCGAGGCGGCCCAGGCCGGGGAGAGCACCGCTTCCGAGACGAGTCCGAGCGGTCGGCCCGAGACGCCCGTCGCTGCCGAGCCGGCGATGGTCGAGTCGCTGCCGGGCCAGGGCGACACGCTGGCCCCGGCTGTCGCGGCCCCGCGCCCCGAAATCGCCGCATCGACGGCGGTCAATGGCGATGCCTTGTCGCGTTCCGCCGCGACCGACGTGGTGCGACGGACCGGCCTGACCGCGTCGGAGAGCGGCACTGGCGAGCTTGTCGGCTCCTCCGGTCGTCCGGCTCTGCCGACCGAAACGACGCAGACAGCGCCCGTGGCGCCGGCCGCTGCGGCGACAGGCTCCGGCGACTTCCCGACGGGCGCGAGCGATACCCAATCGGCGCCCGTTGCCGAGCCGGCAGCCGTGGCGGGCGAGCCCACGAACCCGGCTGATGAGCAAGCGGCGGTGACCTTGGCGCGGGTCCTGGACGCGGGCAGCCAGCCGGCCGGAACGGCGCCTAGAGCCGCCGAGATCGAGGACAGCGCGATCCCGGCGGCGCCCTCGACGACTCAGGTCGCGGTGGCGGGTGGGCGCGAGCCGCAAGTCTATGGCGCGGACAACGACGATGCCCGCATCGTCTTGCGCGCGCGGCAGGATAGCTGGGTCCAGGTGCGCGACTCCGACGACGGTCTGCTTATCACGCGCGTGCTGCGGTCCGGTGATGTCTATCGCGTGCCGAATCGGCCGGGTCTTACGCTCCTGACGGGAAACGCCGGCGGTATCGAGATCGAGGTCGACGGTGCGCGACTGTCGCCGATCGGGCCGATCGGCGCCGTGCGCCGCGACGTGGTGCTGGATCCGGATCAGCTCAAGCGCGGCACGACCCCAGAGCGCTAGAGCAAGATGACGTGAGGTCGATTCGACCTCACGTCTGAATCTTGCTCTAAACTTCAGAGTTAGAGCGGATTCACGCGATTAGGTCGATGCACAAAGTGCTTCGACCTAATCGCGATCCGCTCTAGGCCCGGCCCGCGCCAGGCTTGAAGTTCCGGCGCCAAGCGGTCATTTTCCCAACAAGCGGACGGCGCCCCGGCCGGCCGCCTTGTCCTTTTCGGAGCCGGGCGGTGGCCCGGGAGAGTGACGATGAGCGTCCGTCCCTATCGCGACATCGCGCGCCGCTCCTGCCGTCAGATTCGGGTCGGCAAGGTGCCGGTCGGCGGCGACGCGCCGATCCCCGTCCAGTCCATGACCAACACGCTGACCAGCGACGCCAAGGCGACGATCGAGCAGGTCCGCCAGTTGGAGGTCGCGGGCGCCGATATCGTGCGAGTCTCCTGCCCCGACGAGGACTCGACCCGGGCGCTGAAGGAGATCGTGGCCGAAGTCACGGTGCCGATCGTCGCCGACATACACTTCCACTACAAGCGGGCGATCGAGGCGGCGGAGGCGGGCGCGGCCTGCCTGCGCATCAATCCCGGCAACATCGGCTCGCGTGAGCGGGTGCGCGAGGTCGTCAAGGCGGCGCGCGACCACGGCTGCTCGATGCGCATCGGCGTCAACGCCGGCTCGCTCGAAAAGGAGCTGCTGGAGAAGTACGGCGAGCCCTGTCCCGACGCGATGGTCGAGAGCGCGCTCAACCACATGCGCTATCTCGAGGACGAGGACTTCACCGAGTTCAAGATCTCCTGCAAGGCCTCGGACGTCTTCCTGGCGGTGGCCGCCTACATGGGCCTGGCCGAAGCCTGCGACTATCCGCTGCATCTGGGCATCACCGAGGCCGGCGGGCTGCGCAGCGGCACGATCAAGTCCTCGATCGGCATCGGCAACCTGCTCTGGGCCGGCATCGGCGATACGATCCGCGTCTCGCTCTCGGCCGATCCGGTCGAGGAGATCAAGGTCGGCTTCGATATCCTCAAGTCGCTCGGCTTGCGGCACCGCGGCGTCAACGTGATCTCCTGCCCGTCTTGCGCACGCCAGCAGTTCGAGGTGATCAAGACCGTCGAGGTTCTGGAAGAGCGCTTGGCC
>JAKSDN010000085.1 GCA_022360075.1 Kiloniellales bacterium
CGATCAGCGGCCGGTCGAGGTGCGCTTCAAGGCGCGCCAGGCAGGCGGCCGAGAAGGTTCCTTTGACGCCGCCGCCGTCGATCGTGAGAATCCGGCGCATCGCCGATACCGTCCCTCGGCGTCATGAGATTTCGATCCCAGAAATACCGCATCGGGGTAAACGACTGTTTACCTCTCCGCTCCTCGTCCTTCTCGGAACCCGGCTAGAGCTGGGCCTGCCCTGTCCCGCCGCGCTGCTGCCGCCGGCCGCTGTCGCTGTTCGGCTTTCGTTCGCCAGTGCCCGGTCTTTACTACTGGACAGCGGCGAATTGAGCCGGCAGCGAGGAAACCTTGCCTGAACCTTCTTTCGGTTGGCGCCTCGTGCGGCCCCGCCGCTCCGGATCCCGCGCTCAACAAATCCTTAACCTCGGGTGTGGAACTAATCTGAAATGCCGAGACTTTCGATGATCCCGACCGCGATACGCGAGATCTACGGGCCGAGGGAGTTCCCGCGCGAGCCCGAGCCTCAAGTCATGGATGGGGAAATGCAGGTGGCCGCCTTCGAGGCTGCCGGACGCGTCGCCGGCGTGGCGGCGGCTCATATCTTCCATACCGCGCGCATCTCCCAAGTGATTCAGGGCTGCCGGGAAGTCCTCGACCTCGGCTGCGGTCCGGCGGTCCAGATGCTGAAGGTCGCCGCGCTCAATCCGGATATCTCTTTCCGCGGTGTCGACCTCTCGTCGGCGATGCTCGGTCGCGCCCGCGACAACGCGGCGGCGCTCGGCCTGGCCAATACCGACTTCACGGTCTCGGACATCACGACGCTGGAGGGCTTCGCGGATCGTTCGGTCGACGGCGTCATCACCACGATGGCCTTGCATCACCTACCGACGCTGGATCACCTGCGGCGCTGCTTTCGCCAGATCAAGCGGGTACTGCGCCCGGAAGGCGCAATCTACCTGATCGACTTCGGACGTTTGAAGTCACTGAAATCGGCCCTCTATTTCGCCTACATGGACCGCGAGGCGCTGACCAAGGCCGAGTCCGAGGAACTGGCTCACGCCTTTTGCCTCGACTACGAACGCTCCCTGCGCGCGGCATTCCTGCCGGAGGAGTTCCAGCGCCTGGCGCAGGAAGAGTTACCCAGCCACGCCCAACTGCACAGCACCTATCGCATTCCGTTCCTGACGGTCATCAAAAGCGCCGACAAGCCGCTTCCCGATAGCCTGCGGAAAGAGCTCCGCGAGATGCGCGCGGGCCTCGAGCGTAGGTACCGGCGCGATCTCGACGATATCCGGAATTTCTTCCGCTGGGGCGGGTTGGAGAACGACCCCTTCGCGCTACGCGCCTGATCGCGGACATCGTCCTGGTCACGATCGGCTAGTTTCCCCTCGCCTATCGGCTTTCTGCGCTGCGGAAGGCTCCGCACCGCTTTTGGTCTTGGCCATTGGAATATGCCGCATTGACAGCTCGTCCGAGCCGGGGCGACGGCTTCCTTCTTCCCATTTATCGTCTGAAAACAAGGGCCTATACCTCCCCGGCGATCCCTCGGTTGGCCTGAATTCGAGCCTGGATGCGGCTGTGTCGGAATACTTTACATCTGTGTGACGATGCTGGCGTGAAAGCGAAATTCGGCCTAACGTCAACAGGTTAACGGTGATCCTGGGGTTTCCTCATCGCGCGCTGTCAAAATCGCGGCTTCCTGAGTGTCGGCATCCTTTACGATCTAGTGCTTGGTGACGAGCCCGTAACAGTCTAAGCCTTTGATAAATAGAAATTCTCGTGTGTGGCA
>JAKSDN010000578.1 GCA_022360075.1 Kiloniellales bacterium
CATCGACTCTATTGCCTTTCAGTATCGTCCCATCCTCCTCATCCTGAGCTTGTCGAAGGGTGAGGATCGCTCCGGCCTTGCCCATGGCACCGAGCAATCCTCATACTTCGACAGGCTCAGAGCTTGTGAAAAAATTGACGTGTGGCTGGAATGCAATCGTGCGTCCTTCGAGACGCCCGCTGAGGCGGGCTCCTCAGGATGAGGACATTTCTTAATGCCACCAAAGATTTACTTCATCCTGAGGAGCGCCCGACAGGGCGCGTCTCGAAGGACGCAGGATGATCATGCAGCACCGTCCGAAAGCTCGAGCCAATAAATTCACAAGCTCTCAGGATGAGGCAGATCTTTGATGGCACGAAGAAAAGTCCTCATCCTGAGAAGCCCGCCTCAGCGGGCGTCTCGAAGGACGCATCTTGGATGTCCAGCCCGACACAAGACCCTTCACAGTCTCTTGGGACGAGAATGTGAGCATCGTGGCAAGCGGCGGTGAGCGACTTCTCGCCATAACGTAAGGGTCAAAGCCAGCGAGCCTCAGCATCTGCCATCGGCGCTGGCATGCCCGGCGCCGTCAATCTTCGGTCCGCCATCGTTCCCGATTTTCTTTCTCGGACGCCGGGGAATAACCGCTCGCCCGCGTCGTTTTCCAGGTGAGAGAGGCCCTCGGGGCCTGGACGACAGACCTGGAGACCCTGCGGTGCTTCACCCTCGTTTCCTGACCCTTGTATTCCCCGCGGCACGCGTGAACCGGCATCCAAGCCCTCTGCGCGGGGGAAGATGAACGATGGCTGAAAGGCGCGTGAAAGGGCGCTCAAAGGGGCATGAAGAACTCCGAAATAGCCTATTAAAAACAATTGCTTGGTTGTGTCCCTGGCGGTGGCGCACCACGTCGTGGGTGGCCAGGCGACCGCCTCTCCGCGCGGCCGCGGCAGTTCGTCACGAATTGCCGTCCGGCGGACTCGTTTAGACCTCGTTGGCTCAGGAGGAGAACACGATGAGATACTTCAGGCGCATTCGCTCGGCCATCGACCCCAAGCCCTACCTCGACGAGATCGAGGGCGTCGGTGGCGCCTGGGACCTCTCGACAGGCCGACAGGACAAGATCGCCGTGCAGCGCGAGGCGCTTTCCATCCCGCTACGCGGTCTCTGCAAATCCGCGATCGGCGAGCGCAAGCGTTGCGACGTGCACGAGAGCCGCTGGACGAGCGGATCGAAGCGCTTTCCCGTCGCCTGCCGGTTCCTGCGTGATGCGGCGGAGGCCGAGGACGGCCTGCTCGGCCGGGCCAAGATCGTCTGCCTGCCGGCCGGCCGGCGCGTCTATCCGCACATCGACCGCGGCGACTACTACCGGGTACGCAACCGCTATCACCTGGTGCTGCGCTCCGCGCGGGGCTCCTGGCTCAAGGCTGGCGACGAGGAGGTCCGCATGGGCGAAGGCGAGCTGTGGTGGTTCGACAACAAGCAGGTCCACGAGGCCTTCAACGACGGCGACCAGGATCGCGTCCACATGATCTTCGACCTCTTGCCCCGAGCCCAGGCCGCCGAAGTCCTCGGCGAGGCGGCTTGAGCGGGGATGAGCGGGATGCTGAACGCTCTATC
>JAKSDN010001156.1 GCA_022360075.1 Kiloniellales bacterium
CCGGGTCCTGCCAGCCGAGCTCGTCGTCGCGATCGGTAAGGGTCAATTCCTCAAAGCTGGCCGCAGCCTCGGCGAACAGGATGCTCATCAGCGAGCCGTAGGGCAGGTCGGGCAGCGACACCTCGACCAGCTCGACGCCGATCCTTCGCGCCGCCTGCAACGCGGCGCGGTCGACGTCGGTGGCGCCGTCATCCTCGAACCAGGTCGGGTCGTAGCCAAGGCGAACGCCGGCCAGCGACCGCCCGGCGTCGAAATTGAACGGCGCGTCGATGGAACCCAGGTCGCGCGGATCGTGGCCGTTGATGGCGGCAAGCACGAGGGCGGTATCCTCGACCGACCGGCAGATTGGTCCGACCTTGTCGAGCGACCAGCAGAGCGCC
The DNA here is from genome assembly GCA_022360075.1 of Kiloniellales bacterium. Next base: position 381 of record JAKSDN010001156.1, read on the forward strand.
ATGCCGCCGGCCCGCGAGACGCGGCCGAAGGTGGGGCGCAGGCCGGTGGTGCCGCAGCGCTGGCTGGGCGAAGTGATCGAGCCGAGCGTCTCGGTGCCGATGCTGAAGCCGACCAGGCCGGCCGCCGTCGCCGAGGCCGAGCCGGCACTGGAGCCGCTCGAGCCTTCGTTCAGGTTCCAGGGGTTGCGGGTCTTGCCGCCGAACCAGATGTCGCCGTAGGCGAGCGCGCCGAGCGTGGTCTTGGCGACCAGCACCGCGCCGGCGGCGCGCAGCCGCTCGACGATATGGGCGTCACTGTCGGGCACCCGCTCCTGGTAGGGCTCGGCGCCCCAAGTGGTGCGTATCTCCTTGGTATCGAAGAGATCTTTCAGGCCATAGGGAATGCCGTGCAGCGGGCCGAGATCGCTGCCGGCGCGTAGCAGTGCGTCGGCCGCCTCGGCCTGGGCGCGGGCGAGATCGGCGGTTACCGTGACCATGCATTCGAGCCGCGGGCCAAGCTCTTCGATGCGCGCGAGATAAATGTCGGTCAAACGCCGGCTGGTGATCGCGCCGCTTCGCAGCCACTGCCCCAGGTGAGTCACCGGGGCGAAGGCGATGTCTTCGTCGGAGTCCGGCAGCGGGCCGGCGTCGCGGTTCGAGAACACCAACGGCCGCTGCGGCGCCGGCGCGGCCGCGCCCGGCAGGCGGGGGTCGAAGCGGCTCGCAGGCGGCAGCTCGTTCGGGAAGACCAGCTTGCGCCGGGCCTGCGCCGCCTCGATCTGGCCGTCCAGATTGTCCAGCATGAGTTCGCGCTCCGCCGGCGTGTAGCCGACACCGAGCAGCTGCTCGGCCGCCGCGATGGCATCCGTCGTGATGTTCGTCTCGTCGTTCATGCGATTGCCCCCTCTCTTCTTTGCCTAACTGACGGTTTGGATGGCAAGGTCTCGGTCCAGTTGCTACCCAACTTCCACCACCAAAAGTGTCATTGCCGGGCGGGCGGAGCCCGAGCGCTTCGCGCTCCCGGCAATCCATAGAGGTCCGAGTCCGGGACTTCGATGGACCCTCGGGTCAAGCCCGAGGGTGACAACATAAGAGAGGCTTTGGACTGGATGTATGGAAAGCGCGAATCCTGTTTGGAAACACATCTAGTTCGGCGCATCGTCGATATCGGACTCAAGCAAATGACAGGCCGCGAAGTGTCCCGCCTTCACCTCACGCAAGGCCGGCACCTCGCTTCGACACATATCTTTTGCGTAAGGGCAGCGGGTGTGGAAGCGGCAGCCGGGCGGCGGTTTCATCGGGCTCGGGACGTCGCCGCCGAGGATGATCCGCTCGCGCTTGGTGAAGGGATCGGGGACCGGCACGGCCGAGAGCAGGGCCTGTGTGTAGGGGTGCAGGGGTGCGGCGAAGAGGCTTCGCTTTTCGGTGATCTCGACGATCTTGCCGAGATACATCACCGCGATGCGATGGCTGATGTGCTCGACCACGGCGAGGTCGTGCGAGATGAAAAGGCAGGCGAAGCCGGCCTCGTCCTGCAGGTCCTTGAGCAGGTTGATGACCTGCGCCTGTACCGAGACATCGAGCGCGGAGACGGGCTCGTCGGCGACGATCAGGCTCGGCCGTAGCGCCAGCGCGCGGGCGATGCCGAGGCGCTGGCGCTGGCCGCCCGAGAGCTGGTGCGGATAACGCGAAGTCTGCTCGGCGCGCAGGCCGACGCGCTCGAACAGCGCGACGACCTGCTCGTCCTTGTCGCGGCCGGCGGCGAGACCGTAGATCTCCAGAGGCTCGGCCACGATCTCGCCGCAGGTCATGCGCGGGTTGAGCGACGAGTAAGGGTCCTGGAAGACCATCTGCATGTCGCGCCGCTCGTCGCGCAGGTCGCGGTCCGACATCGCCGTGATGTCCTTGCCGTGTAGCAGGATCTGGCCGGCGGTCGGCGCGATCAGGCGCAACACGGTCTTGCCCAACGTGGTCTTGCCGCAACCGCTTTCGCCGACCACGCCTAGGGTCTCGCCTTTCTGGATGAAGAAGGAAACGCCATCGACGGCGTAGACGTGGCCGGAGACCCGCCCGAAGAGGCCGCGCCGCACCGCGAAGTGCGTCACGAGGTCGTCGACCTGAACGACCTTGCGCGGGCCGTCGCCGCTTGACGTTGCCACCGCCTCAGCCATGGCGATCCAAAACGCGTTCGCTTTCCCAACAGGCGGCCCGGTGGCCGCTCTGCTTCTCTTCCAGGGGTGGCGCCTCCTGGCGGCAGCGATCGGTCGCGAAGCCGCAGCGGGTCTCGAAGGCGCAGCCGACGATCTCTTCACCCAGCGAGGGCACGTTGCCGGGCATCTCCTGCAGCCGCGCGGCACCGCCATCGGGTTGCAGCGAGCTGTAGAGTCGCGGGACCGAGCCCATGAGGCCCAGGGTGTAGGGGTGCATGGGCCGGCTGAAGAGCACCTCGACGGCGCACTCCTCGACCATGCGGCCGGCATACATCACGACCACCCTCTGAGCCATCTCGGCGACCACGCCGAGATCGTGGGTGATCAGGATGATGGCCGTGCCGAGGCGTTGCTTCAGGTCGTTCATGAGCGCCAGGATCTGCGCCTGGATCGTCACGTCGAGGGCGGTGGTCGGCTCGTCGGCGATCATCAGTCTCGGATTGCAGGCCATGGCCATGGCGATCATGACCCTTTGCCGCATGCCGCCGGAAAGCTGGAAGGGATACTCCCGTGCGCGCTGGGCCGGCTCGGGGATACCGACCAAGTCCAGCGCTTCGACGGCCTTTTCGAAGGCCTCTCTCGACGAGGCGCCCTGATGCAGCTCGATGGACTCGGCGACCTGGCGGCCGACGGTCATAACGGGATCGAGCGAGGTCATGGGCTCCTGAAAGACCATGGAGATGTTGTTGCCGCGGATGTCGCGCATCTCGGCCTCGGGCAGCGTGAGGAGATCGCGCCCCTGGTACAGGATACGACCGCTTTCGATCCGCGCCGGCGGCATGGGCAAGAGCCGGAGGATCGACAGCGCGGTGACGCTCTTGCCGCTGCCCGACTCGCCGACGATGGCCAGGGTCTCCCCGGCCCGCACATCGAAGGAGATCCCGTCGACGGCGCGCACCGAACCTTCGGCGGTATGGAAGTAGGTGCGCAGGTCCTCGATACGGAGGACCGTATCGTCGGACACGGCGGACGACGTTCGCGGTGCCGTCGCCTCCGTGCTCTCATGCCGATGATCCATGTGCGACGTCCAATGCCGGCCGAGAGAACGCGGCGGCGGGAAGGGATGTTGCGTCCACAAAACTCCCAAGCGGAGATGTGAACGTCAATGGTTTCCGGTTCCCGGTTCGTCGGGACGAGCGGTGAGTGTCAACAGAAGAAGATCGGCAGTCATAAATCCAAGCTACCGTGTGCGTGATACCGTGGGTCTTGGTACAGAGCCTTAGGAGCCCGTGCGTGCCGAGCCCTGTCACCCTCGTGCTGAGCTTGTCGAAGTATGAGGATTGCTCGGTGCCTTGGGCAACGCCGGCGCTATCCTCACCCTTCGACAGGCTCAGGATGAGGAGCAGGGGGCGTTCCGAACCGCAAGAAGGAGCCCGTGAGCGCGATACGAAAGTCAAGTTCGTTGTCCCCCGGAATGACTCACAAAGGGGGTATCGTCATTGCGAGAGAAGCGAAGCAATCCAGTCCGGCGGCCGAGCGGTCGCTCTGGATTGCCCAGTGGCGCCAAGGGGCCGGCTGACGCCGGCTCGCAACGACGGCGGAACGTTGGGTTTGGATCAATACAGCTGCCAAAGCAGTGGCGGCCTTATTGACTTGGGGTCCTTTGCTGATAGCGTTTTGCGTTCGTTATTCGGGCTCAGGGATCAAGGAGGCGGCAATGAAGCGCAGAGACTTCATCAAGAAAACCGGCGCGGTGACCGGCGGCACCATGGTACTCGGCGGTCTCCCTGGCCTTGGGGCCTTGGCGCAGAGCGAGGCGCCGAAGCGCGGCGGCACCTTGATCTGGGGCCATTCGGAGACGACGCAGAACCTCGACATCCATCAGACCGGGACGGCCTCCACCCTGCGGTTGCTACAGAACGTTCACGATTCCATCGTCACGGTCGACAGCAACTTCCAGATTCAGCCCAGCCTGGCGGAGCGCTTCGAGCAGAGCGACGACGGCCTGACCTACACGTTCCATCTTCACCGCAACGTAAAGTTCCACAACGGCCAGCCGCTCACGGCCGCGGACGTCAAGTATTCCTTCGAGCGCGTGAAGGACTCGAAGACCGGCGCCGTCAACTTCGAGGTCTTCAACGACGTGAAGGAGATCGTCGCGCTCGACGATCACACGGTCCAGATCAACATGTCGCAGGTCAACGCGCCCTTCCTCGGCCGGCTGGCCGAGATCGGCGCCGGCGTGATCATGCCGGCGGGCAGCGGCGACGAGCAGGGCAAGCAGCCGATCG
>JAKSDN010000089.1 GCA_022360075.1 Kiloniellales bacterium
CCTTCTGGTCCTGATCCGGCACTTCGCCCGGAAACTGACGAATCAACTGGGCGGACTGAGGCGCAACATCGCGGCGAGCGAGGCCAGGTACCGGGACCTGATCGAAGAATCGGTCCAAGGGATCCTGATCCACCGCGACTATCGGCCGCTGCTGGTGAACAAGGCCTGGGCGGAGATCCATGGATACGGCGTCGAGGAGGTCATGAGTCTCGATTCGATAGAGCCTCTGATATCGCCTCAGGACCGAGGGCCGCTCTCGGAATACAGGAACGCCAGGCAGGAAGGCGGCGCGGGCCCGGACCGTCACGAATATCGAGCGGTGCATAAGAACGGAAAGCCCATCTGGGTGGAGACCTCGGTGAAAGAGATCGCCTGGGACGGCGCGCCGGCGACGCAAACCACCATTGTCGACATCACTGACCGAAAGGAGCGTGAGGCAACGGACGCCATCCACCGCAGCGAGCTGGAATCCCTCGTCCGCCAGCGAACGATGGAGATCGAGGAGAAGAGTAGAAACCTCGAGATCGCCCTGAGAAAGGAGCGCGAGTACAGCTCGCTCCTGGACCAATTCGTCTCCATGGCGTCCCATGAGTTCCGCACGCCCCTGACGATCATCGACAGCGTCGCCCAGCGTCAATTCCGCAAAGCCGACGACCTTCGACCGAAGAGCCTCAAGGAAAGCGCACAGAAGATCAGGGGCGCGGTTCAGAGGATGATCCTCCTCATCGAGAGCCTGCTGAGCTCGGCGAGCATGGACGCAGGGAAGTTCAAGATGAAGCCGCAAGCCTGCTCCCTTAGGGATGTCGTAAGCGGCGTGTGCCTGCGCGAGCAGGAGCTTTCGCCAAGGCACGAGATCATCTCCGATCTAGACCGCCTGCCCGAGCAGATCGCGGGCGACCCCGGCATGCTCGAACAGGTCTTCGCCAACCTCCTGTCCAATGCCGTCAAGTACTCACCGGGCAGCCCGCGCATCGAGGTGGTCGGGGCTGCGCAAGGAGGCTATGCCAGCGTGACGGTCATCGATCAGGGTCTCGGCATTCCGGCCGAAGAGCAACCAAAGCTGTTCGACCGCTTTTTCCGAGCCAGCACGTCGAGTGGCATCGCAGGGACCGGCATAGGCTTGAACCTCGTCGCTCAGATCGTGGAGCTCCACGGCGGCAGTGTCGACGTCGAGAGCGCGCAGGGCCGAGGGTCGAAGTTCACCGTCCGGCTTCCGATTCGGACCTTGCCAGAACCCCCAGCCGAAGTGCTCACCCCGGCGATGCTCTCGCCCGCCGCACAGACGGCTGCCGATTGAAGACGACGCCCTTTCGTCCAAAGCCGAGGTATTCATGGCCAAGATTCTTTACGTTGAGGACGAGCCGGACATCCGCGCGGAGCTCGTCGAGGCGCTCATGGCCTCGGGGCACAAGGTCGCGCAAGCGGCCAACGGATTTGCGGGCCTGCGGGTCGCTATCGAATTCCAGCCCGAGATCATCGTGTGCGACTGCTTGATGCCGGCCATGACGGGCCCGGAGATGATCCTCACGCTGCGGAGAGACTATCCGGAATTCTCTTCGACACCCATGGTTCTGCTCTCGGCCAGCGCGGACGAATCGCACCTGAAAGAAGCCCGGGCCGCGGGTGCGAACGCCTACCTGACAAAACCCATGGATTTCGACGAGCTGGAGGCCGTCTTACGCCGGCTTCTCGATGAGAGACAAAGCGCATTCACAGCCGGCGAGAACAGCCAACCCGCGCCTGCCGTCGCCGCATCGAAGACCTAGCATGACCAAGATCCTGTGCATCGAGGACGAGTCTGACATTCGCCAGGTCCTGGTCGAGGAACTGAGCGACGTCGGATACGAGGTCGTCGAAGCCGCCGACGGCCGACTGGGCCTGGAAGCCATTCTGCAGCAAAAGCCGGATCTGGTGCTCTGCGACATCTCCATGCCGGTCATGGATGGCCACGCGCTGCTCGAAACCCTGCGGTCGGATCATCCCGAGCTGGCGGATCTGCCCTTCATCTTCCTGTCGGCGCTGGCCGAGCGCCAGCACATCGTGCTCGGCAAAAAGCTCGGCGCCGACGACTACCTGACGAAGCCGGTAGACTTCGAGCTGCTCTTCGCGACGATCGAGTCGCGGCTCAACCAAGTCCAACGCATGAACGCGCGCAAGGAAGAGCAGTTCGTCAAGCTCTACCGCTCTTTGCATACACAGCCGAGCGACGGCCCCGCGAACGCGGCGCCGGACCACAGCAAGGTGCGGCCCGCCACCTCGACAGAGGGCCCGTCCTCGGCGCCGGAGACCACGGCTGGCACGGCGAGGAATCTGATCGAGGCGCGGGTGAGAGCATCCGGCGGCCAAATCGTCGCCGGACAGGTGCAGATCGTCGGACTCGACGAGATCAAGAAATCACTCGGAGAGCGATGGCCAAGCCGGGCCGAGCAGATCCGCCAGGTCGCCGAGAACGCGATCAGAAAGCGCTTGTCGAGCGACGACATCTTCGAGATCTCCGAGGACGACGAGTTCCTGATCTGCTTCGCGTCGCTGGACGAAAAGGCGGCGGCCTTCAAAGCGCAAGCCATCGCTCGCGAGATCCGGCAGAAGATTCTCGGCAGTGACAGCATCGATCCTCAGATCAAGGAAAACTGCGAGGTCGCCGCGAACGTTCACAAGCTCGAGGTCACAGAAGACGAGATCGCCGAGAGCGATGATCTCGTCGATCTCGTCGTATCGCGGGTCAAGCTGGCCGCCGAAGAGGCGCGCAAGCGAGAGCGCGAGACCATCGCCCGCATGGTTGGGAGCTGTCGTATCTTGCAGATCCCCTTCATGACGGCCAAAGGGTCGCAAGCGCCGCTCGCGATCGTCAACTTCGATGCCGAGACGCGGTCGGAGATCGTTGCGCTTCACAACGCACGGCCGGGCGCCGACGATCTGACCGCCGATATCGACATTCTCAAGCTTGGCCAGGCGTCCGAGCTGCTTTGTGAAAACGCCTCCGCGGCTCAAAATCTGCTGCTCGTCGACGTGAGCTTTTCGACGCTCGAGAACCGGCGCCTGCTAGAACGCTATCAGAAGGTCTGCGCATCGCTCGCGGACGTGGCGACAAATCGCCTGGCGTTGAACGTGCGCGGCGTGCCGAGGGAGTCCGTCTCCTCGCGGACCCTGCCTTTGCTGAACGTGCTACGGCAGTACAGCCGAAAGATCGCGATCGAGCTGAGCGAGCTCTCGCTCGGCAACATCGACCCGAGAACGCTCCAGACCCCGATGGTGACCGGCGACTACCATGTGCTCGAGGCGAGCATCGGCAAGAGTCGCGGCGCCCTTAGGCAGGTGCTGTCTGCGCTGCACGACAGCAAGGCCCGGTTCTTGCTCTACGACGTCCCGAACCGAGAGGAGGCCCGACGCCTCTTGAAGGAGGGCGTGGACTTCGTCGCACAGCAGCTCTGAGCAGCGCCCTCCGGCCCTCTTGACCGCCCTCCGGCCCGAAGCGCGCCGGGCCGTCATTTCCTACTAGCATTGCGTCACCGGCGGCCCTAGATAGGAGCGATTGCGCGCTTGCCCGGCCGCCGGCGCGGCGCCCTTTCCACGTTCGAGCTTGGAGTCGGTTTTGGTCGCCTCACTCAGGTCCACCTGGGCGCTGTTCCTGGGCGTTGCGCTGATCATGGTCGCAAGCGGCCTGCAGGGCACGCTGCTCGGCGTGCGCGCGGCGCAGGAGGCCTTCCCGACCGCCGTGACCGGCTTGATCATGTCGGCCTATTTCGGCGGCTTTCTCGTCGGCTCGCTGCTGGTGCCGCGCATGGTCGAACAGGTCGGCCACGTGCGTGTCTTCGCGGCGCTCGCATCCCTCGCCTCGGTCGCGGTGCTGATCCACGCCGCGGTGGTCGAGCCCTGGACCTGGTTCGCCATGCGCCTCTTGACCGGCTTCGCCTCGGCCGGGCTCTACGTGGTCGCCGAGAGCTGGCTGAACGACCGTGCGACCAACGAGTCGCGCGGCCAGGTGCTGGCCGTCTACATGATCATCGTGCTGGCCGGCATCGGCTGCGGACAGCTCCTGCTGAACGTCGCCGATCCGCAGGGCTACATCCCCTTCATCATCTGCTCGGTGCTGGTCTCGCTCGGCCTCGTGCCACTGCTGCTGTCGGCGAGCCCGGCGCCGGAGTTCTCCGCGCCCGAGCGCATCGGCCTCAAGAAGCTCTATAGGCTGTCTCCGCTCGCCGTGGTCGCCTGCGTCGGTATCGGCGTGCTGCAGAGCACGACCTGGGGGCTCTCCGCGGTCTACGCCCAGGCCGCCGGCTACTCGATCGCCGAGACCACGATCTACGCCGGCGCCATCTTCCTGGGCGGCATGCTGTTCCAGTGGCCGCTCGGCCGCCTCTCCGACCGCCTGGACCGGCGCAGCGTACTGACGGCGGTGATCCTCGGCGCCTCGGCCGCGGCGATCTTCGGCACGCTCTTCGGGCCGCTGCCGTTCTGGAGCGACTTCTGGGTCCTGTTCCTGGTCGGCGGCCTGCTGATGCCGAGCTACTCGATCGTCGTGGCCTACCTGAACGACTGGCTCGAGCCGAGCCAGATCGTGGCCGCCAGCGCCGGGCTTTACTTCGTCTATGGCCTCGGCGCGAGCCTGGGGCCCTTCGCGGCCTCGGCGGTCATGTCGGTCATGGGCCCGCAGGGTTACTACGCCAGCCTCGCCGTCGTCGGCAGCGTCGTCGGGCTCTTCGCGCTCTACCGCATGACCCGACGCTCGTCGGCGCCGATCGAGGAACAGGGCTCGAGCCTCGCCCTGCCGGGCCCTGCTTCGCCGGTCGCCACCGAGCTGGCCGCGGAGATCTGGCAGGAGGAGGCCGAGAGCGAGGAGGACACCCAGCCGGCCACGAGCGGTGGTGCGGAAAGTCGCCCCTGACGGCGGGTTTTTCTTGGGTTTTCCGCCCCTTCGTCGCCGCCCTCTGCTACACTCCCGCCGCGCCGAGATAGAGCGCGAAAAGCAGCGGGGATGCGGGAGACCATGGCCATACTCAGGGTCGAAGACCTGACCAAGCGCTTCGGCGGGCTGACCGCCGTCGACCATCTCTCCTTCGCGGTCGAGGAGGGCGAGATCCACGGCCTGATCGGCCCGAACGGCGCCGGCAAGACCACGACCTTCAACGTGATCAGCGGCTTCTACGCGCCGAGCAGCGGCCGGGTGCTTTACCGCGACCAGGACATCTCGGGCCTGCGCACCAGCGCCGTCGCCGCGCTCGGCCTGGTGCGAACCTTCCAGGCGACGGTGCTGTTTCACGAGTTCAGCGTGTTCGACAACCTGCGTGTCGGCTGCCACCTCCATGCGCCGCGCGGCTTCGTCTCCGCGCTCCTGGGCAGCGACCGCGCCG
>JAKSDN010001371.1 GCA_022360075.1 Kiloniellales bacterium
TAGCGGAATAGCACCCGGTGCCCGGCCATCAGGCCGAGCAGGCGCACGAATCCTACGGCAGTGATCTGAAAATCAACTGCGACAGCTTGGCTTGCATTCCGGTGTCGTGGGCTTCCGCCATCCACTCCGAAGCAATCTGGAGAGTCGTGGTCGGCACAACGCCAGCTTGGATCAGCCTGTCGATCGCAGGCTCACGCGTTTCCGGATACCGGGCTACAGACACGTCGGTTAGAAGGTAGGTGTCGTAGCCATCAGCGAGCGCATTCAGTCCGGCGAACGTAACCGAATCATCCAGCCAGAAGCCGCCTATGTAGAGATTGGGCCGGTTCTCGCCATGAATAGACGTAATCAGATCGCTATTCGACCAAGGTGTCCCACCGTCCGGCCAGTCATAGACCCGCTTGCGGCTCTGTTCGCAAGGAGTCTGGAACCAATTGTTAAACAATGCGCCGTGCTCCGGATGAGCGAAATACCTCGGAATCCGAAGAATCCGGGCGGCCTGTTCAAGCAAAGCAAAACCCCGCTCAAGGCCGCTTCGCAAGTCTCTTCGCATGCCGAAAGCATGTCGCCTTGCAGGGTCAACGATCAGAATACAGGATTTTTCTGGTGCCGATAGGAAGGGCAAATCTCGATTGATCCTGAACCGCGGTATCTCCTATCTGCGTAGTAGCAACTCGTCGGAGTTGCATGTAGAGATCAGTATGATCAGTTTGCGAAGGCTTTCATCAGGACGCTACTGTGGTTTCTACAGTCGTCACCTGCAGTACTGAGCCGACGGCAGGATGGCAGTCCGGCGAGATGCCCGACCGAAGGCTCAGAAAGGACTGCGGAACCGTGCGACCGACATGCTGAGGACCAATGGGATTCATGGAGCTGGCTTACACACAGGCCCGGGGATCGATTTGCTAACGCCACTCTTTAGCCAACAGCAATACGTCGAGTTCATTTGCCCGCTCTACGTGTCAGCTACCGCTCCAAATCTGACAGGCACGCCAGCGTGAGTACTACCGCCGCTACCTCCAAGTAGGTCACCTTGCCGAGCCTGAGCCGGCGGTTGTGGTTTCCAGTATCGCCACTGGTCCCATCAAGCCGTATGCCGGAATCGAAACAAACGTGGTTTCACTCAACGCTATTGTTTAGCAACAGAGAGGGGGTGGCGGTTTGGCCGAACTGCAGCATTGTCCGCAATCAGTTTCTTTGGTCGAACAAGGTCAATGGCGGATAGGCGTTCGGATCGCTCGTAACCTCTATCAAAGTTGGCCGATCCGCCTCGAGGCCGGCTTGCAGGGCATCGGCATAGTCGTCGGGCCTCTCCACGCGAATACCAAGGCAGCCGCAAGCCTTGGCAATCTTCGTGTGATCGACCGGCTCAAAGTTGCAGGCGCTCGTATGGCGCCCAAACTTCACGTCCTCGGCGTCCTTCTGATAGCCGAGAACTCCATTGTCGAGTAGCGTCAGCACAACGGGTATGTTGAGTCGTTTGGCTGTTTCGAGCTCCTGCCAGCAATGGCCGAATCCGCCATCGCCCGCCAGGGCCAGCACCGGTGCCTCAGGGCGTGCGAGCTTGGCCCCGAGCGCCATAGGATAGCCCCAGCCGAGGCCGGCCAGGCCGCGTGGAGTCAAGAAGCGCATGCCAGGGGAAAGCGCCTCGAGCCCAGCGGCGATCCACATGGAAGAGTAGCTCGCATCGGCTACAACAGCCGTATCGGCCGTAAGGACCGCCTGCATTTCCCGCATCAGCCGTTCGGGCCGAATAGGTGTCGCGGACGAGCCGAAACGGTGCTCAGTTTCGCTCAGATAGGCCGCCCTCGCGCCTGCAATAGACGCTTCAAGTCCGCCCTTGGCAGCATTGCGTTCGGTAAGGTCATGTCCCGACAGCGCGTCGGCCAAAGCGGCCAGTGTCAGTTTGGCATCGCCAACCAGCCGTATCGCTTCGTGGTTGCGACCGATCTCTTGACCGTCGACGTCAAGATGAACGACGGTCGCCGCTGGCGGTACCAGCGTCCAGCTATCGGTGCCGTTCTGATTGGTGCGGGTGCCGACCAAAACGACGAGATCGGCCTCGGCGAAAAGCGGCCGCGTGCGATGGCCGAGCGACCCTTCTCCAGACAGGGCTCCAAGCACGCCTAACGACAGGGAATGGCGCTCGTCGACGGCACCCTTGCCCATGACGGTGGTGGCGACGGGTAAGCTCGCCAAGTCTTGCAGGCGGGTCAACTCGCCAGCGGCGTCGGCGCAGTGGATGCCGCCGCCCGCCAGTACCATCGGATTCTTGGCATCGGCGATGAGGGCGGCGGCGAGAGCGACAACCTGCGGATCGGCGGCGGCCCGGTCGATCGGCCAGTGGCCGAGTCGTGCGGTGCGCCTTTGGACGTTAGGGGATAGGTGCTCTTTGAGCAGGTCGGCCGGTAGCAGCAAGGCGACAGGCCCTGGCCGTCCCGTAGCCGCGGCCACGAAAGCGGCGTCGATGTAGTCTTCGATCCGGTCGGCGTCCATCAACCGGCGCACCCATTTGGTGCAGCTCTGAAACAGAGCGATGTGATCGAATTCCTGGAAAGCGTTGCGATCGACATTCGGCCGGTCCACCTCCTGCACCAGCGCGACGATCGGCACGCTGGCCTTGAGCGCTTCTGCCAGCGGTGGGACGAGGAGTGTCGCGGCGGGGCCGTTCTGGGCGCAGACCACGCCGACTTTCTTCGACCGTCGCGCATAGCCGTCGGCCATGGCGCCGCCGGCGTTCTCAGTGCGGTAGGCGATCTGGCGGATGCCGATTGCCTCGCAGGCCAGCACAACGGCTGAGGGCAGGCTTTGGGCGAAGATCATCTCCACACGGTGACGTTGTAGCGCGGTGGCGACAGTTTCGGCGGCGGTAGGCGACAGCATCCGATAGGGCCCTATTGAGCAGATTGCGCGTACGGGTGACCTGCGAGAAAATCGGCGAAGGCGTCGGCAACTAGATCGACGTCTTCAGCGCGCATGGGTATCGAAAGACAGCACACGCCAGCTTTGGGGAAGAGGATGCCATGGTCCGCAAAGTGGCGTGTCATGGCCTGCATGACAGACCGCCCTTCCGGCGCCAGATACGCGTCTCGGTAGGATTCGGGTGCTTTACGGCTAGGGTGGAGTCGGAATAGCGATGTCGCACCCGTGACGCTGAAAGATGCGTCGTGGCTCGCGATCGCAGCTCTGAGCCGAGCCCGGA
>JAKSDN010000306.1 GCA_022360075.1 Kiloniellales bacterium
GCGCGGCGGCTGGGTCGAGGAGCGGACGGGCAAGGGCTACCGCAGCGACTTCGACATCCTGGTCATCGTCAGCCACCCGGAACTGACCGAGGGCCAGCGCATCTGGTGGGCGGCCGAAGACCGCATGCTGCACGACCCGGAAATCAGGACGCCGGTGCAGGTGATCGTGCACACGCTGGACGAGGTCAACCGAGAGCTCAAGAAGGGCCACTACTTCTTCCGGGACATCAAGGCCGAAGGCATCGTGCTCTACGAGTTCGAGGGTACGACCGGCTCCGGCAACCGGCGCCACGCGTTAGCTGAGCCAGGCAATTTGACCCCACAAGAGGCTTACGAAGTCTCTAACGGACACTTTGAGCATACGCTGCCTTTTGCGCGGAACTACATGATTGGGTTCGAAGCCTATTACGATAAGCATCTCTATACCCACGCTGCAGTCGAGCTCCATCAGGCGACGGAGTTCGCTTACAAGGCACTGCTTCTAACACTCACGCTCTACACACCGCCCGAACACAACCTCAACAAGCTGCGCGCCTTGGCCGAATCACTGGACCGGGATCTAGTGGCCGCTTGGCCACGTGGCCGCAAGCCCTACGACGGTTGGTTCCAGACGCTACGGCGGGCTTACAATGACGGTCGCTATTCCCCGCATTTCGACATAACTAAGGAAGCCCTGGACTGGCTCGCCGGACGGGTTGGCCAACTGCATGACTTGGTCGAAGCTGCCTGCCGGCAGCGCCTGGACACGCTGGCGAAAGACGCCGGCATCGAGTGACCGGACCGGTCCGCATGAAGACCAGCCAGGACGGACTCTCCCGCCGGGCCCGGCGGGACCTGGAGAAGGCCGTTCACGTCGTGCAGGTCGAGTTCGCGGAGTCCGTCGCCAAGGACCCGCGGGCGAGGACCGAGGCGGAGCTCCTGAAGATCATCCTTTACGGCTCCTATGCCCGGGGCGACCAGGTGGAGTCCTGGCCGGGCGCCGGCTACCAGAGCGACTACGACCTCCTGGCCGTCGTCAACAAGGAAGATTACGCCGAGTACGTGACCTGCAGCGGCGCCGAGGACTGGTGCCACCGCCTGATCTGGATCACGGTCTCGCTGGAGGCCCACGGGCTCGATTACTTCAACCACGCCCTGTCGAGGCACCGCAGCTTCTTCATCGACGTTTTGCGGGACGGCATCCTGCTCTACGAGAAGCCCGGCCATCCCTTTGTCGCGCCGCCACCTCTGACGCCGGCGCTGGCCTACGACCTTGCCAAGGAGAACTACGCGCTCTGGTTCCGCGACGGACAGGACACCTGGAAAGCGCTTCTCCAGGCGTTCGGCGACGACCCCGGCTACGCCGGACACCTCGCCGTCACCCTGCACCGGCGGGCGGCGGCGCTCTACAACGCCGTGCTCCTGGTCCTCTCCTGCTACTCGCCCGGCGGCCACGACCTGGAACGCCTGCGCGGCGCGGCCGAGGCGCTGGACCCGCGCCTGGCCGCCGCCTGGCCCCGCGACACACCGGCCGCCCGCCGCCGCTTCGACCGCTTCAAGCGCGCCTTCCTGAACGACGCCTCCCAGCAGATCCACGACTACGCGCCCAACGAAGTCGCCTGGATCGCAAGGCGTGTCGAGCATCTGGAAGACTTGGCGGAGACGATCTGCCGGGAGCGCCTGACTGCACTTGCAGAAGCTGCGGGAGGAAGTTGATCGGCTCGACAAGGCAGGCCCTCGAACCGCTGAGCCTAGGAAGGCTGTCATAACTCGCTGCACCTCGATCAATCTGACCGAGGGCTATTGATAGTTAGAGGCGGTCCTTGGCTGGGGTCGAACGAACTTCCGGTTTTCACGCCAAAGCAGTTGTCGTCACCGACCGGCCGGCACTTCTGCTTTTTGACCCTAAGCGGATTTCGAGCTTATCTAGCCAGAAGGCGGCATTGGGGACAAAGCGACGTTGTTTGGCACCCGTTGATCAGATTGCGATAGCGTAAAACTCGCGGGATGGCCTGCTGCACCGGGTTATGATTGCAAAACTCAGTCCTCGAATGCTATCGGGCTTGGCGTCGTGACCGCTCTTATGGACGCCTGGGATGCGCATGCCTTCGCTTCAAGGGTGCCTAAGACTCTCGATGAACAAGCAAGAACCAAGGGGGAAAACTTGAAAATCGGTGCTCAGGACGATTTCGAAAACAAATACATGGGCAAGTTTCGGGCCCTAGCCGCACCATATGGCGTGTTCGTCGAGTACGAACGCGACCGTGCTGGACGCGACATCGGTCTGCATCTGACACAGTCCAACAAGGCGGGCGGCGGGAAAATCGTCACGCCGGCCCTGGTATGGTTTCAGATGAAGGGGATCATGGCTGGTACCTTGAGCCTTGACGACTACCAGGCCTCGGAAGAAGTGGCCTTGGACATGGAGGTCGCCCATTTGAGGTTCTGGTACCTCAACGTGCAGCCGACATATTTGGCCCTATACGTAGAGAGTGCCGACAATTTCTTCGCCATCGACCTACAGAAATGGGTAATTGATCATTTCGGCGATGAGATCATGAGGCTCGGTCAGAAGACTGTCCGCGTGAAGGTCGACAAGAAGAACAAGCTCGATGACGAATTCTTTCGCATAGTGCTGAACCGCAATCTGATCCCGGCGCTCAGACGGTCCCTTGACCAAGAGGACGACGAGGGCATCGGCCGATTTCTGCGAGATTCCTCCATTGTGCAATGGTTGTGCGATTGCCGAGAGGAAGAGCTTGATGCGCGGCTGACCGTCGTTAAATGGATGTCAAAGATGCGGACCGAGGCTTATTTCGAGAGACGGGTGCCCGGGGGCGAGTGGGAGCCTTTCCGCATTCATTGGCAGTACGCGATGGGTGAGTTGCCCCTGGCTTTCCCTTACTTAACTTTCATCCCCGAGATGACGGCGGTGCCCGTCCGATACTCGGAAGTGATCGAAGACTTCGATGGCACCCCCTTCGAGGTCTGGCACCAGAGTTTCTCCGTGGTAGACACTGCCACGGGTGACGAGCTCGATGATGAGGAGTTCGAAGCCGAATGCCTGCTCGAAATCGGCAAAGATGAGTATTCTTACGGTGGTATGGGCGGTGGTGAGAGGATCGAGCACCGGCTCGCCATCGAGCTCAGCGAGATTGGGGAGCGATGGGCGGCCAGCTTGAAGGCGCTAGTGGACGCCGAGGTAATCTCGGTGAACGTAGAACCGCACATGATCAGTGTCGCTCCATGGCACTCGCGGGATGTGTAGTAACCGACGTCGGAATTGCGGAACTCGGCGACAGCATGGGGCGCGAAACGGCCATGCAATCCGCGATGCTAAAACGTCGGTTTTGGGCGGAGCAGCATGCTGCACAAGTGATGAAGCGAGGGACACTGCAACCTGCCCGAATGTTCGTTATGGGCTGGGAGTACTTGTTCGCCGTACCCTGAACGAACGGCAGAAAGTGGCTATTCCTTGCAGTCAGCTTGACGCCAGAGATGCGTCCGGTTTAGCCACAGACGCAGAATTCTGCGTGCCGAACTTTCCCTCATTGGGATGGGTGCTCCCAGATTTGGACTTGGGCCAAGTATCATCTGGAAACCTTCGCAAACAACAAGTCAGGCTGCCTTTTTGAAGCGCTCGAAGCGAAGCCCAAGGCGATCACGATCAGGATAGTCCTTTGCGCGAGACGGTAGGCTCATCGTCCCACCGTCAAGATGCTTCAGCGCCTCGAGCATTGGGCCGTCATTCCGGTCGAGTAGTCGATCCGAAACATGCAGCCGATAGTCGGGATCAATGCCGATCAGATGGGCGTCAAAGGCGGCATGATGAATCTTGGATAGCGGCAGGCCGTTCGGGACGATGGGCTGACCCAGCGGTTCGTTCTTGTCGGAGATGATATGCGCGGCGTCAAGCAGCCGCTGTTCAGGCAAGCCGGACAAGGCGCAACGCCCGTCGTAGGCCGATATGACGGCTTCACGGAATGACGCCTGGTGAAGCCGCTGCTTGACCGCACGCAACGCATATCGACGTTCGAGGGCGTTCTCAGGCGGGACCATCGCATCCTGCTCAGGCACGCCGAAGGCGACGCGCGCCTTCAGGGCATTGGCGTCCCATCCCGATATGAATGCCGGGAGCATTACCTGGTAGCGGCCAGGCGCGATCCCGAGGAAATAAATTACCGGTATCCCGTTCTCGAACGCCTCTCGCAGCCAACGATTATCGGCCGCGTCTGGATCTTGTCCCATGAAGGCGTAGTCGACCATCTCGTCGCCCTCAAAAATCTGGCGGTGCACGTCCCGCTGATCGTCGTACCAGACACGCGCGCCGGGTCGCGGAAAAACGGTCTTAATGGAGAGCAGATACCGCATCTGTCGCGGCTTGAAGATGCCCCGCTGGGGATTGACGAGCGGGATGCGCTCGCCCTCGAAAACGAAACCCGGTTTCAGTTCTTCGGCGGTCAGATGGTCGTACACCTCGCTCAGCCTTCGAACATGCTCGAATGCCGCTATCCGCATCTGGGTATTCCGGTCGGTATCGGTCATCGCGACATCCCCTACCCCCGGAAACAGTGCTCGTTGTGCCAGGTGAGGGCGTCGGGATCGGGGCGCAGCAAGGCGTCCTCGGGCGCGCTGATCCGGTGACCGTGCAGCGCATAGTAATGCCGGCCGTTCTCGAACTCCTCCTTGATGCGACGGCTGACCTCGAAATCGAGATTGGGCGTCACCGTCACATAGCCGGCGTCGAACAGACTGTGGATGTCGCGCCTGAGCAGCATCCCGTTCCGCGCCTCGTGCGCGCCGCCGTCACCATAGGGTCGGATGTGCGCCGCCTCCAGCGCCGGCAGGGTCCGTTCCTGCGTCACCGCGCAGCGCCGCCCATAGATGTCGGTCACCAGCACGCGGAAGGCGCCCTGCCCGAGACGTGGCCGGATAAGGTGCGGGTTACCGAGTCGCGCATGACCTGCCGCCATGCCGGGGACCGGATGCCGGCTCAGGCAGTCGTTGACCGCCTCCCACAGGGCCAGCCCTTCGGCGTCGGCCGTGTTGTAGGTCTTGAACGAGACGATGTTCGGCGACCAGCTCTCTGGCACAGGAATCCAGTCGGTCTCGCCGAAAAAGAACGGCTGGGTCAAGATGCGGCAGCCGATCGCAAAGTCGCTTCGGTCGTCGGGGTCCGCCCGGCGATACTTGGCGATGCGGGCGCGCATTTCTCGAGCCGAGCGCGCTCCGTTGGCCTCACCGAAAGCTTCCCAGGCCAGTGAACAGGGCAGCGCGTTGGAATAGGCAAAGATGCCACCGCCAACGATGAAGTTGTGAGGCGAGTGAAGCTTGAAAAGGAACAGCTCACCTGGCTGAAGCGCCCGGAAGTTCGCCGCCGAGGGCGCCCAGAAATTGACCTCGCCAAGGTCCGGCTGCCGCCGCAGCATCTCGAACCAGTCTCCGTCGGTGACGGCGATGACGAGGTTGATCCCCATTGTCAGCCGCTGCTCTCCTCTCTGGGGTTCCTCATCCGCCTTCCGTCCCCTTATGGTGACGCCGCCACGAGTCGCCGGCCACTACTTTGAGCCCGTCGGCCTGAAATCCCTCTTCGAGAAACACCGGCCTCAGCGTTGTGGCAAGTGAGCGCGCCGCAGCCCATTGACCCTCTAGAAGAAGATCGCGCAGTTCCGGGTGGATCTTGACCTTGATATCGATGTGTTCCGCACGAGTGGCAGCAAGCTCGCTTTCATCTGCAAGGGCCGCTGCGGGTGCGTAGTAGAATTCCCAATTATCATCGGTCACCTTGACCTCGATCGGCTCAAGCTTCTCCGGTTCCTCGGGCTCAGGGTCGCGCCAATAGAACTCCAATTCATCCTGACGGAAATAGGCGAAGGAACCTATTTGAAGAGAACAGTTAATCCCGTCGACGGATACAAGCCTCTCTGCCTGCGTCTTTGCCTTATCCTTGGCCTCTGAGCTCGGAACACTCGAACGTCCCTTGGTTTCGAACGCGTGCCAGCACCCGTTGATGTCCTGCCCGACAAGGTCTGGTCGGGATCGACCACGAAGTATTGCTGGACTCAGTTGGTCGCGAAACACGTCAAGGTGCAGAAGCCAAGGTGTGCTCAGCAGGCGGCTCGCAAATAGCTTGCAGACCGCCATGCCGAGAAAGTAACTGACCGCTCCCTTTTCTGTTGGATCGAGAGCCCGAAACGCATCGGTCCGATGAAATGATCTTCCGTATGGCTCTTGTTCCAGCGCCATCCTCACGAGCGAAACCCTAAAAACAGCTTCGTATAGCGATGCTTTACCATGCTGGAAAACATAGGCGGTACTTGGTCTCCCAATGGTAATTGCCGCCCAAAGTAACTCGTCCCAAGTAGTTCGAAGGTATCCAGAACGCGGAACGAGCCTTCGTGGAAAGTCGCGGCTCGTATAGGTGATTCTTGGATCGTAACGGACGCCGCTCATTCCGCCGCTTCCATGTCGCGGGTGGCGGCGGGTTTGAGCGCCTCGTGGAGGAGGGCTTCGAGGAGGCGAGCACGAGTAGCGTCGGCGGCAGTCAGGGCGGCCTCCAGGTCGTCGCAGAGGGCCCTGACGGCATCGACCACGCTCGCGAACTCCACCAAAAAGCCATTGCCCCTGAGCTTGACAGTTCGCCCTCGGTTTTCGGTGATCAGCGGTTCTAGGACACCCTGACGGAGAACAGTCAGGCGCCGAAGCGTCCCGACCTCATTCGCGCCCATTAGGGCTGTGTAGTCGACTACGTCAGCAGCAAGAATGGCGGCCAGGCGGCACTCCATCAATTCCTCCCTGAAAACGGAGACTACCCGAGCGTCTGACCTGAATCTATGCTGCTGAGACGACGCTCGAACGTCTGGTCCTGGCTACTTTCGCCCTATCCGGTAGCCGGTGTTGGATGACAGGTCTGAGATCCAAAGCCGACATCGCGACCGCCGATCATGATTGACCGCCTCTAGTCGACAACAGTCTCCTCCGGATGGCCTGAGTAAGGTCTGCTCTTGGGCGCTCTCATCCAACCTGTAGTCGCATTTGCATGAGCGGTCTGGCATTGGGAAGCCGACGTTCCGTCCAGCGAAGGCCAAGGGCGGCATCTGTCGCTCGCACGTCGCGGTCGTCTTGGCAGGATATTGGTCGCAACCATACAGTGCCAGCCGGCCTGTTCGCTATATCGCCAGTTGCTCGCTGAACCACCGCGAAGAGCGAGAGCGGCGTGGTGTCCCGGTGGCGGGTTCGGACGGCGAGAGAGAGGCTCTTGCCGGCCCGTCAGACCGGGAGATCCCACATGCCCAGATCCAAGGACGCGATCCAGAGCCTTCCGCTCGCCAACCTCGTGAAGTCCGACGCCAACCTCCGCAAGACCCCGCCCGGCGTGGCGGCGCAGGCCGAGCTCAAGGCCAGCATCGCCGCCCACGGCCTCCAGCAGAACCTGGTGGTCCGCCCGTCGCGCAAGAAGGGCGTCCACGAGGTGATCGCCGGCGGCCGGCGGCTCGATGCCCTCAAGGAGCTCCAGGCCGAGGGCGCCCTGCCGGCCGATCACGCCGTTCCCTGCCAGGTCCGCACCAAGAACCTGGAGGAGATCTCGCTGGCCGAGAACACGGTCCGAGCGCCCATGCATCCGGCCGACGCGTTCGAGGCCTTCGCCAGGCTGGCTGACAAGGGCCGCTCCGCGGCCGCCATCGCCCGGCGCTTCGGCACCACGGAGCGGCACGTCCGCCAGCGGCTGAAGCTCGGCAAGGTCGCGCCGGAGCTCCTCCGGGCCTATCGCGACGGCGAGATGGACCTCGACATGCTGACGGCCTTCACGCTGTCCGACGATCGCGAGGCGCAGCGCGCGGTGTGGAGCCAGGTGAAGGCGTCCTATCACCCCTCGGCCCACGGCGTCCGCCGGTTGCTGACCGAGACGGCGGTCCCGATCACCTCCAGGCTCGGCCGCTTCGTCGGTGTCGAGGCCTACGAGGCGGCGGGCGGCCATGTCCTGCGCGACCTCTTCAGCGACCGGGATGAGGGCTACCTGGAGGACGCCGACCTGGTCCGGAAGCTGGCCCTGGAGAGGCTGGAGACCCGGGCCAAGGCACTCGAGGCGGAGTGGAGCTGGGCGAAGGCGATGCTCGACCCGGACTACGGCTTCGCGGCCGAGTTCGGCCGGGTCCATCCACGGCCCATCGGCCTGCCGGAGGCGGTCGCCAGGGAGATCGAGCGGATCGACGCCCGCCTCGGCGAGGTCGAGGAGCTCGACGACTCGGCCTGGACCGAGGCGGTCCAGGCTGAAGTCGAGAAACTCGCCGATCGCCGGCAGGAGCTCGACGCGGTTCTTCGCGCGCACATGGACTTCGCGGCCGAGGACAGGACCCGGGCCGGATGCGTCGTCACCATCGGGCCCGACGGCCAGGAACAGGTCCATGCGGGGCTCGTGCCCCGCGAGGCGCTCGAAGCCGAGGCCCGGAACGGCCATACGGAGGGTCTCGATCCCGCGCCCAGGGCCGGCAGGTCCGATACGGCGTCCGCGGCCCTGTCGCCCGAGCAGTCCCTGCGCAAGGAGACCGGCGTCAGTCAGGTGCTGATGGAGGACCTGAAGGCGCACCGGCTGCAGATCACCAAGGCCCACCTCGCGGAGGACTTCGACACGGCCTTCGACCTGGCCCTGTACAGTCTCTGTCTCGGCGCGCACCACGGTGGATACCGGGCCAAGCCGCTCGACATCCGCGCGACGCCGACACACCAGCGGAGCTCGCTCAACGACCTGGACGGCACGCCGGCCGACCGGAGGCTGACGGCGCGTCGGGAGACCTTGCCGTGCGCCTGGCTGACCCTGCCTCCGGCCGAGGGCTTTGCCGCCCTCTGCGCCCTGCCGGCCGGGGAGAAGCAGGCGCTCTTCGCCTGGTGCGTCGCGCAGTGCCTGGAGGCGCAGCTCTCCTTCGAGGACCGGGCCGACCCGGTGATCGAGCAGGCCGGGCAACGGCTCGGCATCGACTTCGCCGCCCACTGGCGGCCCAGGGCGGACAACTACTGGAGCCGCGTGAAGAAGGACCACGCGCTGGAGACCGGCGGCCGGGTGCTGGGCCAGCGGTGGCAAAGGGATCATGCCAGGTTCAAGAAGCCGCAGATCGCGAAGGCGCTCGAAGCCGCCTTCTCCGGCGAGGGATCGACGAACTCCGGGCTCGACGCGGAGGCCCTGGCCAAGGCCGCCACATGGCTGCCGCCCGGGATGGCGTACGGCGCGGATGACGGAGAGGACCGACTTGGCAGCGCGGACGCCGCGATCAGCGCAGCCGACTCCGAGGCCATCGTTGCCGACGGATCGGAGACCGAAGAGCCCGAGGCGGTCGTGCTGCCGGAGTTCCTGACGGACGGCGGCGCGAACGCGGAAGCCGAGGCGGTCTCCCAGAGCTGACCCGCACACCCCCGAGGAAGGCCGGCGGGCGCCCGTGAGGGCCGCCCGCCGGCCTTTTTTGTGGAGGCACGTTCGAGAGGGAGAGGGCCGGGCCCTGCCGGCGACGGGTTCCCGGGCGGGAGAGAGGCTTCCGCCGCCCGTCGCGGACAGGAGATCCCGATGGAGCTCATACCAGGGAGATCGAGCGGCTGCTGCTCGACAACGGCCGCCGGCCCGACCGGGACCACGAGCCGGTGGTCAAGTTCTTCGATCCCTGCGGCGCAGCCACCTGGCTCGTCTCGCAGGCCGATCCCCAAGAGCCCGACGTCCTCTTCGGTCTGGCCGATCTCGGCTACGGCTGCCCGGAGTTCGGCAGTCTGCGGCTCAGCGTGCTGCGCGACCTGAAGGGCGGCCTCGGCCTCGGTATCGAGCGCGACCTCTGCTTCGAGGCGCAGTACCCGCTCAGCGTCTACGCCGAGGCCGCCCGGCTCGCCGGCTCGATCGTCACCGCCACCCGGCTGCTCGACGCCGCCGCCCTGCGCCTCGGCCGCCTGAAGACCCCGGCAAGCGGGCAGGGCCATGGCCAAGCCAAGCCCGCCGAGCCGTCCGACCCAGAGTGAGAGAGGGGCCGTGAAGGGGTGAGCCCCGCCACGGGCGAGAGAGCGGATCCCCGGACCTTCGTCCGGAGGATTGCCGGCCTGAGGCGGGGCGTCGCCCGCCGCCTTCGCCCAGGGGCGAAGCGGCTTGCCTCACCATCAGGGAGCCCTCCCCATGAAACCCACCGACATCGCAACGGCGTTGCGTACGCTGATCCTCGCCAGGCGGCCCGCCTTCCTCTGGGGCGCGCCCGGCGTCGGCAAGTCCAACATCGTCGCCCAGGTCGCCCGCGAACTGGGTCGCCGGCTGATCGACGTCCGTGCCGTCCTGCTCGATCCCGTCGACCTGCGCGGCCTGCCGCACGTCAACGGCGACGGCCGGGCCCACTGGGCCGCGCCCGAGTTCCTGCCGCGCGACGGCGAGGGCGTGCTGTTCCTGGACGAGCTCAACGCCGCGCCGCCCCTGGTCCAGGCCGCCTGCTACCAGCTCGTGCTCGACCGCAAGCTCGGCGAGTACGCCCTGCCGGAGGGCTGGGCGGTCGCCGCCGCCGGCAACCGCGAGACCGACCGCGCCGTGACCTCCCGCATGCCGTCGCCGCTCGCCAACCGCTTCATCCACCTCGACTTCGAGGTCGACCTCGACGACTGGTGCCAATGGGCGCTGCAGGCCGGCGTCGCGGTGGAGGTGGTCGCCTTCCTGCGCTACCGGCCCAACCTGCTGCACGCCTTCGACCCGGACCGCAAGGCCTTCCCCTCGCCGCGCTCCTGGCACTTCGCCTCCGACATCCTCGGCGCCCGGCCCGACGCCGCGGTCGAGTACGACCTGCTCGCCGGGGCCGTGGGCGCGGGCGCGGCGGCCGAGCTGGTCGGCTTCCTGAAGGTGTTCCGCCAGCTGCCGAGCCCCGACGCCGTGCTCATGGCGCCCGACACCGCGCCGGTCCCCGAGGAGCCGGCCACGGTCTACGCGCTCTGCGGCGCGCTCGCCCGCAAGGCCTCGCCGGCCAACTTCGACCGCGTGACCGCCTACGCCAGGCGGCTGCCGGCCGAGTTCGGCGTGCTGCTGGTCAAGGACGCCATCGCCCGGACCCCGGACTGCCAGCACACCCGGGGCTTCGTCGCCTGGGCC
>JAKSDN010001400.1 GCA_022360075.1 Kiloniellales bacterium
CGACGAGTATCCCAAGTACAAGGGTTGGGGCCACTCGACCTGGCAGGAAGGCGCGCGGCTCTGCGACGAGGCGGGGGTCAAGCGGCTGGTGATCTTCCATCACGATCCTTCCCACAACGACGACTTTCTCGACCGGGTGGCCGAGGACGCGGAGAAGCTGCGTCCGGGCTCTTTCGTCGCGCGCGAGGGCGCGGTCCTCGCGCCATGATGTTGGCCCGCTGGGGCCGCGGCGCCCGGCGCCGGGCCTGGTACGGCCTTTTGACCGCGCTCGGCCTGGCCGAGCGGGGCTTCTTCATCCCCTACCGCTATGCCGGGCAGCGGTTGCCGGCCGGCCGCCGGCCGGCCTACGCGGCCGCCGAGCGAATGTTCGAGGCCTGCCAGCCGCAGTTCGCGGCGGTGCTGGGCTGGATCGACGGTTTCGGCGAAGCACTTCTGCGCATCGGCGACGAGGCCGCGCCGGCACCGCGTTGGGCGCAGGATTGGTATCCGCGTCTCGATGCCGCCGTCGCCTACAGCCTGGTCCGGCGGCAGCGGCCGGCGCGGATCGTCGAGGTCGGCTCGGGCCATTCGACCCGCTTCCTGCTGCGCGCGCGCGATGACGGCGCGCTGGCGACGGAAATCACCGCCATCGACCCGGCGCCGCGGGCCTGGCTCGACGCCGCCCAGCCGCGAGGTTTCACCCTGCTGCGCCAGACCCTACAGTCGGCGGGTTCGGCACCTTTCGCGGCGCTCGCGCCCGGCGATCTGCTGATGATCGATTCCAGCCATGTCACGATGCCCGGCAGCGACGTCGACCTGCTGCTGGGCCACGTCATCCCGGCGCTGCCGAACGGTGTTTTCGTCGCCTTCCACGACATCTTCCTGCCGGACGACTATCCCGCCGACTGGGCCTGGCGCGGCTACAACGAGCAGCTCGCGGTGCTCGCCCTCATCCTCGGCGGCGCCTGGGAGGTGGTCTTCGCCAGTCACTACGTGACGACGCGCATGCCGGGGGCGGTCGCGGAATCGGTCGCCTCCGCGCTGCCCCTGCCGCTCGGCGCCCATGAGAGCGCGCTCTGGCTGTGCAAGACGGGGCCGGGCGCCGGCGCTCACGATGAAATGACCGATCTTGATCCGGGGAGGACATAAGCTTTGATCTTGCCGTCCTGGGCCGTGGCCCGGCCGCCTGCGGCCCGTGACGCCGCCTGGAGGCACCATGCTGGATCTGGCAACCCTGCGAGAGTTCGCCTTCCCGAAATCGGAAGCGGAGAGGCTCGGCATGCGTGATCTCAAGGCTGAGATTTTTCCCGATTCGGACGAAAGCAAGCTGCCGGCCCGCGTGCAGCAGGCGATTCGCGCGCAGCAGGACCGCAGCGAGATCCTGATCGGCTGGTTCCTGCTGCTGGTGGTGGTGACCTTCGGCGTGCTCTATCTGATCACGCCCAAGACCTTCACCGACGAGGCGCCCTTCGAGCCTGTGCCCTGGGCGCTCTCCGTCTACCTGGTGCTGAGCGTCATCCGCCTGGTCTGGGCCTACAGCAGCCGGCTGCCGACATGGTCCCTGGCCTTCTCGGTGATCTTCGACATGTCGCTGCTGATGGTGCTGATCTGGAGCTTCCATATCCAGTACGGCCAGCCCGCCTCGTTCTATCTCAAGGCTCCGACCTTGATGTACGTCTTCATCTTCATCGCCTTGCGCGCCCTGCGCTTCGAGGCGCGCTTCGTGCTGCTGGCCGGATTCGTCGCCGCCCTCGGCTGGGGCTTCATGATCCTCTACGTGGTGATGGCCAATCCGGCCGACACCATGATCACCCGCAACTACGTCGAGTACCTGACCTCGAACTCGGTGCTGCTCGGCGCCGAGTTCGACAAGATGATCTCGATCCTGATGGTCACGGCCCTGATCGCCGTCGCGCTGTCGCGCGCCAAGGGCCTGCTGGTGCGCGCCGTCGCCGAGCAGACCGCCGCGCAGGAGCTCTCGCGCTTCTTCGCGCCGGAGATCGCGCAGAGGATCAAGGCCTCGGACAGCCAGATCCTCGCCGGCACCGGTGAGGCGCGCGACGCGGCCATCCTCAACGTCGACATGCGCGGCTTCACGCGCCTCGCCGAGCAGGAGGCGCCGGACAAGGTGATGAGCCTGCTCGCGGAGTATCAGTCGCGCATGGTGCCTGCGATCCAGAAGCACGGCGGCCGCATCGACAAGTTCATGGGCGACGGCATCATGGCGACCTTCGGCGCCGTCGCGCCGAGTGAGACTTACGCGGCCGACAGCCTGCGCGCGGTCGACGAGCTGATCGCCAACGCGCGGACCTGGCGGCTCGAGCGCCAAGCCGCGGGCGAGGATACGCCTGAGGTCAATGCCTCGGTCGCCACCGGGCGGATCATCTTCGGCGCCGTCGGCGACGAGACGCGGCTGGAATACACGGTGATCGGCGACGCGGTGAACCTCTCCGCCAAGCTCGAGAAGGAGAACAAGGCACAATCGGCCCGCGCCCTCGCCGACGCCGCGAGCTACGAGCTGGCCCTGCGCCAGGGCTACGAGCCGCCCGACGAAAAGCGACGGCTCCAGGGCTGCGAGGTTGCCGGCGTCAACAGTCCCGTGGATCTTGTCGTCCTGGCGCCTTAGCCGGAATAAGGGTCGTCGATCTTGAGTTCCGTGTCGCGATCAGCCGACTCGTTCTGCCTATAGGCCACCCTCCTCGCCCCGCATGGTGAGCCTGTCGAAGGGCTCGGGTACGAACCGAGCGCCGCTCTGAATCGCCCCGGTGCTGCCTGTTGTTTTTGCCAAGTGATGTTGAAAGCGACTCGTGACGATAGTCTCGATCCCCGGTGCCCCTAAAGCAGAGCGATGGCGGCAAGCACGCTGATCTTTGCGTAGATCGATAGGTTGATGAACAGCCGGAACAGCATGCGGCTGTCCGGATCCATGATGCCGAGCCAGTCGCAGACGACGTCGCCCGGCTTGAGCACCCATTCGGCGGCTTTGGTCATGATGCTGGCCTCTTGCGGCCCCTGCGAGCGCCCGGAGGGCCGCGGTTCTATGGCACTGGCTCGCTTTGACAGATTTATTACGCGATCAACCGCTGTTAAACAGGCGTGATCGTCACTTTATAAGTGACATGCACTCACGAATAGTGACGGGAAGCCATGGATGCGATCGGCGACATGACGGTCTTCGCGGCTGTGGTGAAGGCCGGCAGCTTCGTCGGCGCGGCCCGGCGGCTCGGCATGACGGCCTCGGGCGTCAGCCGGCGGATCGGCCGCTTCGAGGATCGCTTGGGCGTGCGCCTCCTGAACCGCACGACCCGACGGATCAGCCTGACCGAGGCCGGCGAGGCCCTCTACGAGCGCTGCGACGAGATCCTCGCCTCGATCGAGGAGGCCGAAGAAGCGGCCCTTCACCTCAGGCGCGCGCCGCGCGGCGTCCTGCGGGTGGCCGCGTCGGACGCCTTCGCCCTGAAGGTCCTGATCCCCTTCCTCACCGGCTTTCAGGCGCGCTATCCGGAGCTTCGGGTGGTGCTGGTCCAGGGCGACGGACCCATCGACCTGCTGGCCAGCCGGATCGACGTGGCGATCCGCTTCGAGCTGCCGACGAGCACCTCCTTCGTCGCGCGGAAGCTGATCGACGACCCTTGGATCTTCTGCGCCTCGCCGGCTTATCTGGAGGCCCATGGCAGACCGCGGACGCCGGACGATCTAGCGGGACATCGCTGCCTGACCATCCACGCCCGCGACGTCACCAGCGACCGCTGGCGCTTCGACGACCCGGCCGACGGCAAGCCCGTCAACCTCGACATCGCGAGCGTCTTCTCCGGCATCGGCCTCGCCGTGCGCGAGGCGGCGCTGGCCGGTCTCGGGATCGGCCGCATCGCCCATTTCCTGGTTAGCCGCGATCTCGCCGCGGGCGACCTCGTGCCGCTGCTGACGGATTGGATGCCGGACGAAGGCCGGGCGATCTACCTGGTTTATCCGGACCGCCGTTATCTGCCGTCCAAGGCGCGGGTCTTCATCGACGAGCTGGCTGGCCAAGTGGCGGCGGCTTTGCCGCAGCCCCAGATATCGAAGGCAGCCGTGCCGCTCAGTGTCGGAAGTGACGCATCCCCGTGAAGACCATGGCAAGGCCCGCCTCGTTGGCGGCGGCGATGACCTCGTCGTCGCGCACCGAGCCGCCGGGCTGAATGACGGCCGTGGCACCCGCTTCGGCGGCGGTCAGCAGGCCATCGGCGAAGGGGAAGAAGGCATCGGAGGCGACGACGGAGCCGTCGGTGCG
>JAKSDN010000649.1 GCA_022360075.1 Kiloniellales bacterium
GTGGCATTCACCGGATTCTAGTTCAGCCTTCAATTGCCACGGTTCAATTCATGAGGCTGCCTACCTTCTCTGTTTTGGACGGCAAGGCATGACGTTCCCGGTCGCGTTCAAGCAGCGCCAGGAGGTCTACCTCGGCGCCAACCGGCGGCGGGAGCCGAAGCAGGCCTATCGCTTTCTCGTCGAGAAAATGCGCGATGGGCCCCTGCCCGGCCCCGGCGCGACGCTGGTCGACTTCGGCTGCGCCACCGGCGCGATGATCGAATACCTCAGGAGCGAGTTCCCCGACTACGCTTACCTGGGCCTCGACAACGTCGCGGCCTTCATCGAGGAGGCACGATCCCTGCCGGCGCTCGAAGGCGTCGCCTTCGAGCTGGCCGATGCCTTCAGCTACCGCGGCGGGCCCTTCGACCTCGTGGTCTGCTTCGGCGTCTTCGGCATCCCCGAGGACTTCGAGGCACTGCTGGAAAGTCTTTTGGCCAACACCAAACCGGGCGGGCGGCTGTTCGCCCAAGGCCTGTTCAACGAGGACGACATCGACGTCCGCATGGTCTATCGCGACAACCTCAACGGCCAGGACTGGAACACCGGCTTCAATCTCTATTCCCAGGCCCGCGTCTCGGCCTGGCTCGCGGGCCGCTGCGAGAGCCACGCGTTCCACCGCTTCGTCATGCCCTTCGACGTGCCCAAGCGCGACGACATGCCGCACCGCGCCCGCACCCTGACGCTGGCCGATGGCGAGCGGCGCATGGTCAACGGCATGTCGATGATCCTGCCCGAGTTCCTGCTGGAGGTCCGGCGCTGAGAGCTTGCGAAGGAAATGGTATGGGGCTGGATTACCTCGGTGCGTCCTTCGAGACGCCCGCTGATGCGGGCTCCTCAGGATGAGGACATTTCTTCGTGCCACCAAAAGTTTACCTCATCCTGAGGAGCGCCCGACAGGGCGCGTCTCGAAGGACGCACCACGGTCATGCAGAACCAACCGAAAGCTCGAGCCAGTTAACTCACAAGATCTCGGACCGAGCGCAACATGACCAGCGTCGCCATCGTCGACTACGGCCTGGCCAACATCCGCTCGGTGGTCAACGCCTTCGAGTACTTCGGCGCCGAGGTGACCCTGGCCGAGGGGCCTGCAGACCTAGAAGGCGCGGAGCGGATCGTGCTGCCGGGGGTCGGCTCTTTCGACGCCGGCATGCGCGGGTTGCGGGCGCGCGGTCAGGCCGCGGCCCTGGACGATCTGGTGATGAAACAGCGCCGGCCCTTCTTCGGGGTCTGCCTCGGCATGCAGTTCATGCTCGAGGGCAGCGCCGAGGGCGAGGAGCCCGGGCTCGGCTGGATCGCCGGGCGGGCGCAGGCCTTCGACGGTCTCGGCAGCGGCTTGAAGGTGCCGCACATGGGTTGGAACGAGGTGCGGCTTCCACCCGACGGCCGGCTCTTCTCGGACATGGCGGAGACCGGCGACTTCTACTTCGTGCACAGTTACTACGTGCCGCTCGAGTCGGAGGCCGGCGCGGGCCGGGCCGCAGTCTGCGGCTACGGCTTGGACTTCGTGGCCGCCTTCGAGCGCGACAACCTCTTCGCCTGCCAGTTCCATCCCGAGAAATCGCAGATGGCGGGGATGAAGCTGATCGAGAACTTCCTCGCCGCCGATCACGCCCACGCATGATCAAGCACCGGCTGATCGCCGTCCTGCTGGTGCACAACGGCAATGTCGTCCAGACCCGCAAGTTCAAGCGTACCAACATGGTCGGCAGCGCCTTCACCGCGGTCGACTTCTTCAACGGCTGGACGGTCGACGAGATCGTGGTGCTGGAGATCTCGAACGATCTCGCCCACCTCGAGAAATTCGTCTCGATCGTCGACGAGCTGTCGCGGCGCTGCTTCGTGCCGCTGTCGGTCGGCGGCAAGATCCGCGACCTCGACCTGGTGCGGCGCTACACGCGCGCCGGCGCCGACAAGGTGGTGGTCAACAGCGGCGCCGTCGAGAGCCCGGCGCTGATCGGCGAGATCGCTGGTGCCTATGGCAAGCAGTGCCTGGTCGTCTCTATCGACGCCAAGGCTGACCCGGCCCTGCCCTCAGGCTATCGCGTCGCGACCGATAATGCTCGTGCCGACAGCGATCTCGACGCGGTGGCTTGGGCGAAGGAAGCGGTGGAATTGGGGGCCGGCGAGCTGCTGGTCAACGCGGTCGAGCACGACGGCGACAAGCGCGGCTACGACCTCGCGCTGCTGCGCCAAATCACGCAGGCCGTCTCCGTCCCGGTGATCGCCATGGGCGGGGTCGGCAAGTGGGAGCATCTGGTCGAGGGCATCACCGAGGGCGGCGCCGATGCGGCGGCTGCCGGCAACATCTTCCACTACACCGAGCACAGCACCAAGAAGGCCAAGGAGTTCATGATCGAAGCCGGCCTGCCGGTGCGCGGCACGACCTTCTACAAACTCGCCACCCCGCGCCGCGTGCGCTACCGCCCCTACTGAACGCGCCAACGACCGAACCAAAAGAAGGAATCACTGGAGACGATGGAGTACTGCAAGCGCTGCGTCTATCCGGCCAATGCCCGGCCAGGCATCCTGATCGACGACGAGGGAGTCTGCTCGGGCTGCCGCCTGATCGAGAGCCGGCCGGAGATCGACTGGCGCGAGCGCGAGACCTGGCTGATCGATATCCTGGAGAAGGCCAAGGCGCGCCAGCGCGAACGCGGCAATCCCTACGACTGCATCGTCCCGGTCTCCGGCGGCAAGGACAGCACCTATCAGACCTGGCTGATCCGCGAGAAGTACAAGCTGAACCCGCTATTGGTCAGCTACAACCACACCTTCAACACGCCGCTCGGCCTGCGCAACCTCGCCAACCTGATCGAGCGCCTGGACTGCAACCTGGTGCGCTACACGACGGCGCCGGGGGCGGCCAAACGGCTCGCCCGCTACATGCTGGAGAAGGGCGGCGACGTCACCTGGCACTATCATGCCGGCATCATGACCTTTCCGATCCGCGCCGCCGTACAGCACGATGTGCCGCTGATCATCTGGGGCGAGGAGGGCTTCTCCGAGCTGGTCGGCATGCACAACCAAGACGACTTCGTCGAGTTCACGAAAAAGAAGCGCCAGGAGCATTCCATGCGCGGCTTCGAGCCGGAGGATCTGCTGGACGAGCCCGACTGCCCGCTGACGCCCTACGACTTGGCGCCCTTCTTCTATCCCAGCGACGAGGCGCTGGAGCGCGTCGGCGTGCGCGGGATCTATCTCTCCAACTACATCTCCTGGAAC
>JAKSDN010000550.1 GCA_022360075.1 Kiloniellales bacterium
TAGGCGGTTTCCATCTCCCATTCGAACAGCCGCGCCGCCAGCGCTTCAGGGTCTGGCTTCGCAATCCGGCAAGCTTCCAGATGGAGCGCCTGAAGCCGGTTCATGAGGCTGCCCATCCCACCATCGGAGTCGTCGATGTGTCCGAGGCTCTGCTCCAGCTTGTCCAGGCCGTGTTCGGCGAGCTCGATGACGCTTGCCGCCTGACCGGCCCGCAGCATCTCCTCCAGCGAATCGATTACGTCATCGATGCGTGAAGCGAACGCGTGGGCTTCCCGGTAATGAATGAAATGGTCTGTTGACGTCGCTTCATCGAAGGCCTGCTTCCAGACCGAGAGGTTCGGGCCGCCAGTCGACGAGGCGGCGGCTCGAACCGTCAGTCTACGGTACAGGCGCTCGTCTTCCTCCGCCTGCTCCAAGAGCATTGAAACCAGTGTCTCGCGGTCCAGCCTTGCGAGATAGGTCTGCAGATCTGATTCGGCCTTGGAAGAAGCGTCGCTGTCGCTCTCGTCGTCAAGCCATGCCAGGCCCGCCGCTACGCAGTGCTTGCAGAAGTCGCCTTCCAACCCCACCGGGCAGTCGCAGTCGTAGCCGATCTCACCATCCTCGACCCACAGTCGCACATGGTAGTCGTGAGTGCCGCGGACGACTGCCCTGATCCTGCCGCCCTGCCGGCGCAACGAGCGTACAGCGCCGTCGTCAAAATAGACTTCGCCTCGCTCGAAGCTGCGGTGACCAGCCAGGCGCTGGAGCAACTTCCGTGTCAAGATCGACGTGAGATCCTCAGCCGCTTCGTCCGACACCTTGTCCTCTTGCCCTTCCCTGCGAGATTGTCAGTGCTTCGGTTTTTGCTGGGACTTTTCAATGGCAGCGCAGCCAGGGCAGCTATCATAACGGAGTGCTGGTCAGTCGTCACCGCTGGGGAAGCTTCGTCGGCGCCTAACAGGCTACTTGGAGCCGGTCACAGCGACTATACTCCGCCAGCTCTAGGGAGGCTGGCGCCATGGCGTTGGATGGGGAGACCCTCTCGCAACTGCTCGATACCGTCGCGCGTTTCGTCGACGAGCGGCTGCGGCCGATCGAGGCGGCGGTCGATGCCGAGGATCGGGTGCCCGACGCGGTGGTCGAGGAGATGAAGCGGCTTGGCCTGTTCGGCCTGACGATCCCCGAGGCCTATGGCGGCCTGGGGCTCGACACGCGCGAGGAGGTCAGCGTAGCGACCGTCTTGGGCCGCACCTCGCCGGCCTTCCGCTCGGTCTTCGGCACCAACATCGGGATCGGCAGCCAGGGCCTCGTGATCGACGGCACCGAGGAGCAGAAGCGGCGCTATCTGCCGCCCATGGCCGCGGGCGAGCTGATCGGCTCGTTCTGCCTGACCGAGCCCGAGGCCGGCTCCGACGCCGGTTCGCTGCGCACCGCGGCGCAGCCGGACGGCAACGGTTACGTGCTGAACGGCACCAAGCGCTACATCACCAACGCGCCGCGCGCTGACCTCTTCACGGTGATGGCGCGCACCGATCCGGACAGGCCGGGCGCGCGCGGGGTTTCGGCCTTTATCGTCGAGTCCGACACGCCGGGCATCCGCCTCGGCAAGGCCGAGAAGAAGATGGGCCAGAAGGGCGCGCATGTCTGCGACGTCATCTTCGAGGACTGCAAGGTGCCGGGCGACGCGCTGATCGGCGGGGTCGAGGGCCAGGGCTTCAAGACCGCGATGAAGGTGCTCGACCGCGGCCGCTTGCACATCTCCGCGGTCTGCGTCGGCATGGCCAAGCGCCTGATCGAGGAAAGCCTGAACTATGCCCGGGAACGCAAGCAGTTCGGCAAGCCGATCGCCGACTTCCAGCTCGTCCAGGCCATGCTCGCCGACAGCGAGACCGAAGCCGCGGCGGCCGAGGCGCTGGTGCGCGACGCCGCGCAACGGCGCGACGCCGGCGAGCCCGTGACCAAGCACGCGGCCATGTGCAAGTACTTCGCCTCCGAGATGGTCGGCCGGGTGGCCGATCGGGCCGTGCAGATCCACGGCGGTGCCGGCTACATCGCCGACTACGCGGTCGAGCGCTTCTACCGCGACGTGCGCCTGTTCCGGCTCTACGAGGGCACCTCTCAGATCCAGCAGCTCATCATCGCGCGGGAGATGCTGAAGGGCGCCGCCTGATGGCGCCGGCCTCGCCTCCGGAGGCAATGCCGGCGCCACAAGACAAGTCCTCTCTGCCGCCGGATCGCTTCCACTGGGTCACCGAGCCGCTGGACTATTGGGCGGCCCGGAAGCCCGAGGCGATCGCGGCGGCGGACCCGCTCGCTGCGCGCAGCTACGGCGCGCTCAAGGCCGATGTCGATCGGGTCGCCGCTCTCCTGACCGCAAGAGGCCTGCGGGCCGGCGACCGGGTGATGCTGATCCTGGAGAACGGCCTCGCGGCCCTGGCCGCATTCCTCGCAGCCGCACGCCTCAGGGCCTGGGCCGTGCCTTTGAACGCGCGGCTTTCCGCGCGCGAGATCGACGGCATCCGCGACCACTGCCGGCCGCGCGTCTCGCTCTACTGCACGGGCGTCTCGCCGGAGTCCGCGGCCCATGCCGCGCGTCACGGTGCCGGCGACGATCCGCTGCTCGAGGCCCTGGGCGCGCGGATCGCCAGCGGACCGGCCGGCGCCCCCGAGCCCCTCTCGGACGATCCGGCGGGACAGGTCGCGGCCTTGATCTACACCTCGGGCACGACGGGCGCGCCGAAGGGCGTGATGCTCACCCACGACAATCTGATGTTCATCGCCGGGCGCAGCTCGAAACTGCGCCGTGTCAACGGCGACGATCGGGTTTACGCCGTGCTGCCGATCAGCCACGTTTTCGGCCTCGCCTCGGTGGTGCTCGGCACGCTCTATCAAGGCGGCCGGCTCGACTTGGTGCCGCGCTTCAGGCCGGAAGAGGCGGCGCGGGCGCTGGCCGAGGACGGCGTCACGGTGTTCCAGGGCGTGCCGCAGATGTACGCCCGCATGATGGCGCTCGCGGCCGTGCGCGGCGCGGCGCTGCCGGCGCTCAGCCTGCGCTATCTCTCCGCCGGCGGGGCGCCGCTCGACCTCGGGCTCAAGCGCCAGGTCGAGGCCCACTGGGGCCAGCCCTTGCACAACGGCTACGGCCTGACCGAGACCTCGCCGACGATCTCGACGACCGAGACCGACGCGCCGGTGGCCGACGAGAGCACGGGGCCGCTCTTGCCGGATGTGGCGGTTCGCATCGCCGATCCCGAGGGCGAGGACCTGCCGGTCGGCGCGGTCGGCGAGATCTGGGTGCGCGGTCGCCTGGTCATGAAGGGCTACTACCGCGACACGAAACAGACCGCCGAGGTCATGACGCCGGACGGCTGGTTCAAGAGCGGCGACCTCGGCCGCCTGACGGCGGAGGGGCAGCTCTATGTCGTCGGCCGGCTGAAGGAGTTGATCATCCGCTCGGGCTTCAACGTCTATCCGCCCGAGGTCGAGGCGGTGGTCTCCGACCATCCGGACGTGGCGATCGCCGCCGTGCTCGGCCGTCCCGTCGACGGCAATGAGGAGGTCGTGGCCTTCGTGCAGCCGCTGCCGGCGCGGTCCCTAGACCTCGCGGCGCTGCGCGCCTTCGTCGAGGCCCGGCTCGCGCCCTACAAGCGCCCGTCGGACTACCGCGTCATGGCGGAGCTGCCGGCGACCTCGACGGGCAAGCTGCTGAAGGCGAAGCTGCGGGAGCTGCTTTAGACGCTCCCAGACGTGAATCGCATCGGAAACTGAGCTCAGTGAATGCCACCCGCACATCGTCATTGCCGGACTTGATCCGGCAATCCAGAAACTGTCTGACGCGAACGCCGCTCTGGATCGCCGGGTCGAGCCCGGTGATGACAATCGAGAAGAGGCGATCTTGGTGACTGCATGGGAACGAGCCCGAGGCAGTCCCTTTGAGGGTCTTCGAACCGCCCCTGCTACCCCCAAGAAATCATCGATACGAACGGCATGTCCTCGTTCTGCAGGTGCAGGCTGCCGATGGCCATGACCACGCGCTTGTTCGGGTTCTTGATCGCCGAGTTGAGCTCGTAGGCATAGGCGGCGGGCAGCTCTTTCTCGTCGTGCAGATGCTGCATGAAGCTCTCGACGAGCTCGTCGGCCGGCGTCTGCTCGGGGTCGCGGTCGAACTCGTAGTCGTACCAGCGGTCGCCGCCCGATCGCGGCCCCAGGACCACGGCCTTCATCGCGTAGTTGGTCATGGATTTGCTCCGACTTGCCTCGCCCTTCGCCCAGCCTAGCAGAGAAGCTTGACGCTTTAGCGTCAGGCGGCTCGGGGGCCTCCTCGACGTCCGCGCCCGGCCCGCGGCACCGGAGTTGCCGCCTTATTCCCCCTTGAAGTCCGCCTTGCGCTTGTCGAAGAAGGCCTGCATGCCCTCGCGCTTGTCGCCGGAGGCGAAGAGCACCTGGAAGGCCTTGCGCTCCAGCGCCATGGCCGCGGCGAGGGAGGCGCTTTCGCCCTGGACGATCGCCTCCTTGATCTGCTGCACCGCGAGCGGCGGCAGGCGGGCGATGTCGCGCGCGGTCTTGAGCGCCGTCTCGAGCACCTGATCGTCCGGTACCACCTGGCTGACGAGGCCGATCTGGAATGCTTCGGCTGCGCCGATCGGCCGGCCGGTGAGGCAGAGACGCATGGCCTGGAACTTGCCGACCGCACGGGTCAGGCGCTGGGTCCCGCCGGCGCCGGGCATCACCCCGACCCGGACTTCCGGCTGGCCGAGCTGGGCGCCCTCGCCGGCGACGATGATGTCGCAGCACATGGCGAGCTCCAGGCCGCCGCCCAGGGCGTAGCCGTTGATCGCGGCGATCACCGGCTGCGGCGTCTCCGCGACGGCGGTCCAGTAGCGCTCGGAGCGGCGCTTGAGCATCTCGATCGGATCGGCGTCGATGAACTCCTTCAGGTCCGCCCCGGCGGCGAAGGCCTGCGTGTCGCCGGTCAGCACGATAGCGCGAACGCTGGAATCGTCGTGCAGCTCCTGGAAGGCCGCAGCCAGCGCCTTGCGGGTCGCGAGGTTGAGCGCGTTGCGCACCTCCGGCCGGTTGATGCGGACCAGCGCGATGGCCGCTTCCGGCCGCTCGGTGATGACCAAGGGTGACTCGCTCGCCATGCCTGCCCCTTCCTTGCCGTTGTCCGTGACGCCGCGCGACCGTTTGACCTCTCGCGGCTCTTATGACAGCTATAGCCGCGGCCCGGCAAGGCCAGCCCCGGCCGCGTTCCAGCCGGCCGCCAGGGAAACCCCGGAGCAGATCGAGATGACCGAAGCCTTCCTCCGCGCGGGCGCGCGCGGATGTCACGCCAAGTCTCAAGCGCGGATGGGAGACCGGCCATGAAGGACATCCAGAGCGCGGACTACAAGGTCGGCGTGGTGGGGGCCGGGGCCATGGGTCAGGGCATCGCCCAGGTCTCGCTCCAGGGTGACATGGACGTGGTGCTGGTCGACGCCAAGGCCGGCGCTGCTCAGGCCGCCGCCGAGACGGTCGTCAAGCGGCTGGAGCGTCTGGTCGAGAAGGGCCGGCTGACCGGCGAGGCGGTCGCGGCCATGAA
>JAKSDN010001471.1 GCA_022360075.1 Kiloniellales bacterium
GAGGGTGACCCTGGAGATCGGCAAGCTCTCGGCGATCGTGCCGGAAGCGATCGCGTTCTGTTTCGACGTCTGCGCCAAGGGCACTATGCTCGAAGGCGCGGAGCTGGAGATCAGGCCGATCTCCGGCCGGGCGCGTTGCCGCGACTGCGGCCGTGACGTCGCGCTCGAATCCCTGGTGCAGCGCTGCGCCTGCGGCTCGGGGCGGCTCGAGCGCCTGGCCGGCGAAGAGCTCAAGATCAAAGAGTACGAATTGGAGGCGGCGTGATGTGTGGCGTATGCGGATGCTCAGACGGCGCGGTGCGCGTGACCGATCCCGAGACCGGCGAGGCGGCGGTCGTGGAGGGCCGGGAGGTACCTGGCCACAACCATGACCACCATCATGGGCACGACCATGACCACCACCATCATGATCACGCCCACGATCATGATCACCACCTTCACCACCACGGCCCGTCGACGGTCAGCCTGGAGGCGGACATTCTCGCCAAGAACAATCGTCTGGCCGAGCGCAACCGCGGCTGGTTTGCCGGGCGCAATATCCTGGCGCTGAACCTGGTGAGCTCGCCGGGCGCCGGCAAGACGAGCCTCTTGGAACGCACGATCCGGGACCTTCGGAAGGAGCTACCGATCAGCGTCGTCGAGGGCGATCAAGAGACCCTGCACGACGCCGAGCGGATTCGCGCGACCGGCTGCCGAGTCGTGCAGATCAACACCGGCACGGCCTGCCATCTGGAGGCCGACATGCTGGCGCGCGGCCTCGAAACCCTCCAGCCCGAGCCCGATTCCCTGCTGATGATCGAGAACGTCGGCAATCTGGTCTGCCCGGCGTTGTTCGATCTCGGCGAACGTGCCAAGGTCGCGATCCTCTCCGTCACCGAGGGGGAGGACAAGCCGCTCAAGTACCCCCACATGTTCAAGGCCTCGGACCTGATGATCCTCAACAAGATCGATCTGCTGCCGCACGTGCCTTTCGACGTCGCGCGCTGCCTCGACTACGCGCGCCAGGTCAACCCGGAGATCGAGGTGTTCCAGGTCTCGGCCTTGACCGGCGAGGGGCTCGAGAGCTGGTACGGCTGGCTGCGTGCCCAGCTCGGCGCCGAGCCGGCCGGTCTCTTGGCGTCCTGAGGCCATGATCTCAGTCCTTCTGCTCGGCTTTCTGATCGGCATGCAGCATGCGCTGGAGGTCGACCACGTGGCCGCCGTGGCCAGCCTGGCGACGCGGGCGCGCTCGATCCGCGCGGTCGTGCGCCAGGGCGCGATCTGGGGTCTCGGGCATACGCTTACGCTGCTGATCTTCGCCGGCATCGTCATCGGCCTGGGATCGGCGATCCCCGAGCGCCTGGCCGAGGGATTGGAGCTCGCCGTCGGCGTCATGCTGATCCTGCTCGGCCTCGACGTGCTGCGCCGGCTGGTGCAAGAGCGGGTGCATTTCCACGTCCATCGGCATGGCGACGGTGTCGTCCACATGCACGCCCACTCGCACGCCGGCGAGAGCAGGGCGCACGACCCGAACCGGCACGACCACGCCCACCCCAAGGCCCTGCCACTGCGCACGCTGCTGGTCGGCATGATGCACGGCTTGGCGGGCTCCGCGGCGCTTCTGGTGTTGGCCTTGGCCGCGGTCGACTCGGCCGCAACGGCCTTCGCCTACATCGCCGTCTTCGGCCTCGGCTCGATCGTCGGCATGGCCGCGCTCTCGGCCCTGATCGCGGTGCCGCTCGGCTACTCGGCCCGGCTGCTGACCTGGAGCAACCGGGTGCTGCAGACCGCGATCGGCGGCGTCACGGTCGCGGTCGGCGGCTTCATCGTCTACGAGATCGCCGTCGTCTCCTGGGCGCTGGTCTGAGCCGCTAGGCGGTGCGCACCGGCGCTTGCGCTCGGCCCCGGCCTTGACGCAAAGCCCCCGGATGGCGCATGGGCTATAGTGACGATCCGATGACACGAAGCCCGGAGCGCCCCTCGCGCATGAATGGCCGCGACGCAGCCCTGCCGATCCTGGTCGCCGTCTGCGACAAGAACCCGCTGGTCGTCGGCGGGCTCAAGCAGCTCTTCCACGACGACCCGCGCTTCAGCCTCGCGGTCACGGCGAGCGACGGCGAGCGCTTTCTGGAGGCGGTCGAGCGGGTCGATTTCGACGTCGGCGTGATCGGCTGGGTCATGCCCTTCCAGGACGGCCGTGCGGTGCTGGAGGCCCTGCGCGACCGGCCCGGTGCGCCGCGCATCGTCGTCTACACCGGCAGCCACGAGGCGGGCGTGCCGCGCGAGGTGATGGTCCTCGGCGGCGCCGGCTTCGTCTCCAAGAGCGACGACCCGGCGCAGCTCCTCGATGCGGTCGCGCGCGTCGCCGCCGGCCAGATGATCTTCCCCTTCATGGACATCCGCCGCCTGGCCGAGGACCCCTTCGGCCACCTGACGCCGCGCGAGCACGAGTTGCTCAAGGCGCTCGCCAGTGGCCGCACCAACGCCCAGCTCGCCAAGGACCTGGGCGTCTCGGTCAACACGGTGAAGTTCCACCTCAAGAACCTCTACGAGAAGCTCTCGGTGCGCAACCGCGCCGAAGCGGTGGCGCAGCACTTCTCGGCCGGCTCGCGGGGGTA
>JAKSDN010000038.1 GCA_022360075.1 Kiloniellales bacterium
ACCGCCATGGCCGGCCCCCGCTCAGCCTTCGCTCTCGGCCGGCCTGTCGGCTCGCGACAGGCGGGCGCCGCCGGAGGGATCGCGGCGCTGCACCTCGAGCATGATGTCCTTGGCAATCGGCGCCGCGGTCTTGGAGCCGCCGCCGCCGTGCTCGACGATCACCGCGGCGCAGTAGCGCGGCGCGTGCACCGGGGCGTAGCAGACGAAGAGCGCGTGGTCGCGACGGCGCCAGGGCAGGTCCTCGTTCTTGGTCACGCCGGCCAGGCGCTCGGCCATGGTGATGCGGCGCACCTGGGAGGTGCCGGTCTTGCCGGCCATCTCCCAGCCCTCCTCCGTGATGCGCTTGCCGTAGGCCGTACCGCGCCGCTCGTTGACCGTGGCGTCCATGGCGTCGCGGATCACCCGCAGGTGGGGCTCGGGCAGGCCCATGGGCTCGAACGCCGGCACCGTCTCGCCCTCGGCAAGGGCATCCTTGAAGCCGCGGACCAGGCGCGGCGTCACGGCCTTGCCGCTGGCCAGGCGTGCCGTCATGACCGCGAGCTGCAGCGGCGTGGAGAGGACGAATCCCTGGCCGATCGCCGTCACCAGGGTCTCGCCGCCCTGCCAGGGCTCGCCGAAGGTGGCGAGCTTCCAGTCGCGCGTCGGGATCATGCCGCCCTTCTCGCCGTAGAGGTCGATGCCGACCTCCGCCCCCAGGCCGAAACGCCGGGACATGGCCGAGATGCGGTCGATGCCGGCGCGCCGCGCCACCTCGTAGAAGTAGACGTCGCAGGACTGCTTGATGCCGTTGCGCATGTCCATCCAGCCGTGGCCGTGCTTCTTCCAGCAGTGGAAGCGGGCGTTGCCGAGGCGCATGAAGCCCGGGCAGTAGACTCGGTGTCCCGGGCCGATGCCGGCCTCGAGCGCGGCCAGGGCGACGATCATCTTGTAGGTCGAGCCGGGCGCGTAGAGCCCGCTGACCGCCCGGTTGTTGAGCGGCCGCAGCGGATCGTTGATCAGCTCGCTCCACTGCTTGGCCGTCATGCCGAGGCTGAAGGGATTGGGGTCGTAGCTCGGCACGGATGCCAGGGCCAGCACGTCGCCGCGCTCGATGTCCATCACGACGGCCGCGGCCGCGCGCTCGCCCATCAGGCGCTGGTGGGCGTAGTTCTGCAGCGCCGCATCGAGGGTCAGGACCAGCTCGCGCCCGGGCTCGCCCTCGTCGCGCGAGAGCTCGCGGATCACCCGCCCGACCGCGTTCACCTCGAACTGGCTG
Source organism: Kiloniellales bacterium (assembly GCA_022360075.1). Next base: position 1,256 of record JAKSDN010000038.1, read on the forward strand.
GCGCCGGCCGCGCCGCGCAGCTCCAGGTCGTAGCGCCGTTCGATGCCGTTCTTACCGATGCGAAAGCCCGGCACCTCCAGCAGCGGGTCGCCGGTCAGCTCGCTCTCGGAGACCGCCGCCACGTAGCCCAGCACCTGCGAGGCCGTGTTGCCGGCCGGATAGTGCCGCGTCTGGCCGACGTCGATCGTCACGCCCGGCAGGTCGGGGGCGTTGACCTCGATGCGGCTGACCTCGCTCCAGGTCAGGTTGTCGCGCACGGTGACCGGCACGAAGGCGCGCTTGCGCGAGGTCTCGCGTAGGATGCGGAGCCGATCCTTATCGGAGATCTCGACGATCTCCGACAGGGCGTCCAGCGTGTCCTCGACGCCGCGCGTCTGCTCGCGCACCAGGACCAGGCGGTAGTTCTGCAGGTTGACCGCCAGCGGCACGCCGAAGCGGTCGACGATGCGGCCGCGCGGCGGCGGCAGCAGGCGCATGTTGATGCGGTTGTCCTCGGCCAGCATCGTGTAGCGGTCGGACTCGACGACCTGCAGGTAGTACATGCGCCCGACCAGGGCTCCGAGCAGCAGGCTCTTGCCGCCGCCGAGCAGCAGGGCGCGCCGGCTGAAGCTCTTGAACTGCCCATGGTCCTCGTGCATCAGCGCCATGGGGATGGCCTCTTTGTCGCGAAGTGCGGCACCGGCCCGCTCCCCCAACCGGCCGCCCGAAGCATACGATTCCCTGGGCGGCCGGGTGGGGGAGCGGGCCGGTGCGACGTCTCGAGCATCGGGACCCTCACGGGCGCAGGAACGCGCGCTGGGCCTGGGCGAAGATCCAGACCAGGCAGGGGTAGAGCGCGATGGTGGTCAGGCCCTGGAAGGCCGCCGACCGGGGATCGAAGACGACGCCGTGGTAGGCCGAGGTCAGCATCCAGAGCAAGGACTGGGCGCCGATGGCGACCAGGATGAAGACGAACCAGAGCACGACGAAGGAGGCATTGGCGAAATAGCGGCGCTGCGCGTTGACGATACCGCGCACCAGCAGCAGCACCAGCGTGCCGACGCCGACCGCGCCGCCGCCGAGGAAATCCTGGAACAGGCCGATCAGGAAGACCGCCCAGATCGGCATCAGGTCCGGGCGATGGACCGTCCAGTAGTAGACCGCGATCAGCGCCAGCGACGGCAGCACCGGCGAGACGTCCGGCAGGCCCAGGGGGACCATGCCCAGCAGGATCAACAGGGTCGTGATCGCAAAGGGCGAGAGGTTGCGGGCGAGGAGGTCGAGGCGCTGCCAGACGGTCCGGGTCACGTAGGCGGCTCCGCGCCCGCGCCGCGGGATCCGGCCGGAGAGAGCAGCCCGGGCATCTCGTAGTCGACCACACGCATGAAATCCAGGTGCGAGGAGTCGAAAAGGGGCTCGACCAGGACGCCCCCCTCGTCGACCTGCACGACGCTGCCGACCGGCAAGCCGGGCGGCAGCACGCCGCCTTGGCCCGAGGTCAGGACCAGATCGCCCGGCGAGACCACGACCCGCGGCCCGAGGTAGAGCACGCGCGGCCGGTTGTCGTTGTTCCCGGCAAGCACGGCGCGCTCGCGCCCCGGGCCGACGATGACCGGCACGCGGCTGTTGATGTCGGTGATCAGCAGGACCCGCGCGGAGCGGCGGCCGACCTCGGCGACGCGGCCGACCAGGCCCTGCTGGACCAGCGCCGCCTGACCGCGGGCGACCCCGTCGCCGCTGCCGGCGTTGACCAGGACCGAGCGCACGAAGGCGCCACCCTGGTCGGCGATCACCCGGGCGCTGACGTACCGCTCCAGGGGATCGGGCACCAGCCTCAGGCTGCCGCGCAGCGCCGTGTTCTCGCTCTCCAGGCGCTGCGCCACGGCCTGCCATTGCATCAGGCGCTCGATCCGCGCCCGCAGCGCCTGATTCTCCGCGCGCAGGTCGGCAAGCTCGCCCGCCTCGGCCAGCACCCCTCTGACGGACGCGACGGGTTGGGCCACGGCGTCCAGGATCGGCGCGACGGCATCGACGACGGCGAGCCGCGCGCGCTCGATCAGAAGCGCATCGGCCTTGCCCAGGAGCATGAGCGCGAAAGCGGCGCAGATCAGTGACAGAAAGGCGAAGCGCTGCGCCCAAGCCCGAAGCGGCTTGGCCAGGCGCATCACCGAACCGGCACGCTGCTTCACGACTCCTCCCGGGCGCTGCGCGAGGCGCGGGTCAAAGTTGAGCGATTCGAAACGAAGACCAGTATAAACAGATATTTAGCCGAAACAAAGAATCGCGTCGAGCCTAGTACATGGAGATCAACACGTTCTTCAAGGTCTTCATCTCTTCCAGGCAGCGGCCCGTGCCGAGCGCCACGCAGGACAGCGGATCGTCGGCGATCGAGACCGGCAGACCGGTCGAGGCGCGCAAGACGTAGTCGAGATTGCCGAGCAGGGCGCCGCCGCCGGTGAGCACGATGCCCTTGTCGACGATGTCGGCGGCCAGCTCCGGCGCGGTGTGCTCGAGCGCGACCTTGACCGCCTCGACGATGGCGCCGACCGGCTCGGCCAGCGACTCGGCGATCTGGCGCTCTGAGATCACCAGCTCCTTGGGCACGCCGTTCATCAGGTCGCGGCCCTTGATCTCCATGGTCTCGCCCTCGCCGTCCTCGGGCGGACAGGCCGAGCCGATCTCCTTCTTGATCCGCTCGGAGGAGCCCTCGCCGACCAGGAGGTTATGGTTGCGGCGGATGTAGGCGATGATCGCCTCGTCCATCTTGTCGCCGCCGACCCGC
>JAKSDN010001131.1 GCA_022360075.1 Kiloniellales bacterium
GAGAACAGGCCGCCCGCCACCAAGCCCGAGCGGATGATCGGCAGCGTCACCAGGCGGAACGCGGTCCAGCCGTCGGCGCCCAGGACGCGCGCGGCTTCCTCGAGCCGCGGGTCGACGCCGACCAGGTTGGCGGTGACCGAGCGCACCACGTAGGGCACCGTCAGCATGATGTGGGCCATGGCGAGACCGAGGAAGCCGCCGCGCAGGCCGACCAGCACGTAGAACTGCAGCAGCGCCACGCCGATCACGACCGCCGGGAAGGCCATCGGCGCCATCACCAGGGCTTCGATCGCCGCCGCCCCCGGCACGCGCCGGCGCACGAGCGCGTAGGCGGCCGCCGAGCCGATGACCAGCGAGCCCAGGGTGGCGGCCAGCGCCAACACGACGCTGAAGACGATCGCGTCGATGTAAGAGGGATCGCCCAGCACCTTGGCGAACCACTGCAGCGTCACGCCGCGGGGCGGCACGGTCAGGTAGGAGGTGCTGGAGAAGGCCGCCAACACCACCACGATCACCGGGAGCTGGAGAAAGAACACGATCAGCGCGACATAGCCGCCGGCGCCGAATCGTCCGGCCCCACCGCGCAGGCGGTATGTGAGCGGCGCGCCTATCGGACCCGCCCCAAACGCCCGGCCGCGCGGCCCGAGAGCCAGATCAGGAGCAGAACCAGGAGCGTGAGCACGAAGGCCATCGCCGAGCCGCCGGGCCAATTCAGGAGGCGGGTGAACTCCTCGAAGATCACGGTCGACATGACCTGATAGGTCGGCCCGCCCAGCAGGCGCGGCGTGACCAGCGCGCTCACCGAGAGCACGAAGACCAGCACCGAACCGGCGAGAATGCCCGGCAGGCTCAGGGGGCAGGTGACCTTCCAGAAGGTGGTCAGGCGGTTCGCGCCGAGCACGCCGGCGGCGTCTTCCACGTCGCGCGGAATGGTCTGGATCGCGCCGATCAGGGTCAGGACCATGAACGGCAGGAAGATATGCGTCATGCCGATGATCAGCCCGGTGAGGTTGAAGATCAGCGCCAGGGGCTCGTCGATGATGCCCAGGCCGATCAGGAACTCGTTGATCAGCCCGTTGCGGGCCAGCAGTGCGATCCAGCCGAAGGAGCGGACCACGAGGTTGAGCAGCAGCGGAAAGACGACCAGAAGCAGCACCAGGCCGCGCAGCTTCGACTCGCTGCGCGCCAGCCAGTAGGCGAGCGGATAGCCGATCACCAGGGTCAGCAGGGTCACGCTCAGCCCCATGATCAGCGTGCGCAGGAAGATCTCCAGGTAGAAGGTGTCGGCGACCAGGATCGCGTAGTTCTCGAGCGTCCAGGTGGAGAGCATGCCCTGGCCCGGCACGTAGGGGCGGAAACTGGTCGGCAGCATGAGCACGAGGGGCGCGATGAACACGCCCGCGATCAAGGCCAGGGCGGGCAGCAGCAGCCACAGGCCGGCACGGCTCAACAGGCGCTGGCCGGGCCTCATGGCGCGTCCGCCGCGGTGACGATCAGCGCCTCCGCCGGAAACCTCACGATCACCGCATCGCCCGGCGCAAAGCGCTGTCCGGAGCCCATGCCCGAAGTCTGCGAGATGATCTCCGGACCGTCGTCGAGCTGCACCACGTAGCGCTCGCTCGAGCCGGCGAAGGCGCGGAAGGCGATCCGGCCGCCGA
>JAKSDN010001527.1 GCA_022360075.1 Kiloniellales bacterium
CAGAGGCGGCCGTCGTTCACATAGCGATCGTTCGTGCAGTGAATCGTCAGATCGAAACCATCGGCGTAGCCGGCTTCGGCCAGTAGCTTTTGGGCTTGATCCAGATCGAAGGCAAGCGGCGGCATGCCATCGGCATGTCCCAGCACGGCGGGCGCGACGTTCTGGTTCGCCGGCACCCCGGCACCGTCCATCACCCGATCGACCAGGGCTTGCCGGTCAATGGCCATCGCCATCGCTTGGCGCACGCGAAAATCCTGCATGGGATTCGGCTCAAGCGGCTTGCCGTCGGCCCCAAGAACGTAAGGCGACTGACTTCGGCCGGTATCCGGAATGAGATACATGGTCCGGTCGGTCGTGCCCTTGTGGACGGCAATGTTGGGATCCGACTCCAACCGCGCCACGTCCACCGGCGGCACGTAGTCGATGACTTCCACGTCACCACCGAGCAACGCCGCCACGCGAGCGGCGTCATCGGAGATCACGCGAAACACCACCTTGTCCCATTTCGGCTCATCACCGAAATACTTGTCGTTCCGCCCCAAGACCAGGCGATCGCCAGGCTTGAACTCCACGAAACGGTAGGGACCAGCACCGATCGCAGCTTTCCCCGAAATGAAATCCGCTTGCGTCGCGGTCTCCGCAAGGTCAGCCGGAATGATGGAGACCTGCGCAATCTGGTGCAGCAACGCCGGGTTTGGCTTGGCGGTCTTGAAGCGAACCGTCGCCTGGTCAACGGCTTCGAACCCGGTCACGCCCCTCAAAGCGCCCTTGTAGGACGCTGCCGCGTTTGGAAGGTTGAGAGCGCGATTGAACGAGGCGATGACGTCAGCCGCCGTCACGGTCTCTCCGTTGTGGAACCGCGCATCCGGGTCGAGCTGGAAGTCCCAGGTCGTTTCATCGACCAATTCCCATGACTTCGCGATCATGGGCTGCACGCGAATGCGCTCGTCCAAACGAACCAATGAGCCGTAAAGCTGGACGTTGTAGGCCCGGTTCGGCGTGGACCAGAAGAAGTGGGGGTCCATCGTCATTTCCGAACGCGTTGCGATCGTGATCTCGGCGGCTTGGGCCGGAGCGGCTCCAACCGCCGCCAGCGCCAGGCCGACGGCCAAAATCGACCGCCGGAGTTTACTCTGTCCATGTAGTCTCATCAGTCCGTTCTCCCTGCTTCTCGGGTTTCGAGTTTCGTTCTTCATCGAGCGTGTTGACCCCAGGCGCCGTTGGCCGTTTCAAGATCCCTTCGCTCCTTGGGCCGGCATAATTGCCGTCCGTCTTTCGCGCGCCTTAGAACCGCGACGCCGAGTAAGGGGTGATGTCGACCGCCGGCCGTCGCTTTGCCACGACGTCGGCGATCAGTTGCCCGGTTACGGCGGCATAGGTGACGCCCAAGTGCCCATGGCCGAATGCCATCAAGACGTTGTCCGTCCGTGGCGCGGGACCAATCACCGGCATCGAGTCCGGCAACGACGGCCGGAAGCCCAGCCAGGCGCGAAACCCATCGCGCCGGAGCCCAGGCAACAGTTGTTCTGCAAGGCCGACCATCCGCTCGGCGACGGCAAAGTTCGCCGGCGCCTTCAGCCCGCCGAACTCAATGGTGCCGCTTACGCGCAGGCCATCGGCCATGGGCGTCAGGGCAATGCTGTGGTCGCCGGATATGAGGGGTACGCGAAGCCGCACCCCCGGGTCGGGAAGCATCGCGTGATATCCACGTTCCGTATCCAGCGGAACGCGCGCGCCGCACATGCGGGCAAACCGCCGCGACCAAGCGCCCGCCGCAAGCACGACCTTGCCGAACCGCCGGCGCCCAACGGTCGTATCCAGGCTCGGGCGATCGTCGCGTTCGATGCTGATCGAGTCCACACCGGCGCGCAGGATCTCTCCCTGTTCCTTGACGAAGGCACGGGCCAGGCTCCGGGTGAGCATTTGAGGGTCGACGGTGTGTCGTGCATCGGGAAAGTACACGCCCCTCCGATGCTCGGAAGAGAGCGCCGGTTCAAGCTGACGCAGCTCAACCCTTTCGAGGACTTGAAAACGCACACCTCGGCGCCTGCGCAGGTCTCGCGTCCAGGCACTTCCTTCGAACGAGCCCTCGTTCCTATAGGGAAACAACAGACCCCGTGCCTGGATCAGGGCGTGGTAGTCTTCACTGGACAGAAGCTCCCGGTAGGCCGGCTGCGCCCGTTCGAGGAGTTCGGCGAGAGCAATGGAGATTTGCTCGACCCGCCTCGGGCTGCTCGCGCGAACCAGACGCCATAGCCAAGGGGCGATCCGCGGCAAATACGACCAGCGAATCGCGAGGGGACTCTGACGGTCGAACAGCATACGCGGCACTTTCCAGATGATTCCTGGCGTGCCGACCGGCACGCAGCCGCCGCTCGACATCAGGCCCGCGTTGCCATAGCTGGCGCCGCTGCCGACGTCGTTTGGCTCGATCAAGGTCACATCGTGGCCGTCGCGACGCAGAGATAACGCGCAACAGACACCGACCAGCCCGGCGCCGATGACAGCGATTGCGTGGTGCTCCCTCACGCCCCGCCCCGCTTGCCCGCCGCGACAGACCCGTCGACGACCTTGGAGAACACCCGCATAAAGTTGCCGCCCAGAACGCCGCGTATATCCTCATCGCCGTATTGGTGGCGGCACATGAGCTCAACGACCGGAAATACGATCTCGGGCGGCGCGAAGTTCTCGAAGCTAACTTGCTTGCCGTCATTCGAAGGCCACTGCTCGGCCGACTTGCGCGCCATTGCGGCGAAGCGTTCGATGTGGGTTATGAAGTCGAAGCCGAGTCCGACATGCTGGGCGCCGACAAGCTCCGCGAGATAGTCGATATGCCGAAAGATCGCCTCGGCCGAGGCGTCGCCCGTCTCACCGAGGAATTCGCCGACGCCGTTCACGCCCACGACGCCATCGGTCTTGGCGCAGGCCTCGATCTGGTCGTCGCGGATGTTCCTGTAGTGCGGAAAGACGCCGAACGCATTTGAATGGGAGAAGATAAACGGCGCCCCGGAAACCTCGATTGCCTCCATCGTCGTGCGATAGCCGCAGTGCGAGCCATCGACGATCATCCCGACCCGGTTCATCTCCTCGATGAGGCGGATCCCAAAGCGACTCAGGCCGGCATCGGTTCTTTCGGCACAGCCGTCGCCCACGGCGTTCTTGCCGTTGTAGGCGAGCAGCATGTGCGTGACTCCGAGTCGACGGAATTGCTCCACCCGGGAAAGGTCGCCGGCGAGGCCATTGGTGCCCTGGAGATTGAAGCTCACGGCCAACTTGCCCTGGGCCTGTGCGGCCTGGATATCGGAAGGGTCTCGGACGATGGCGAACTTGCCGGCCTGTTGTTGGAGCGTGGTAGTGATCCGGGAGAGACGCTGCGAAACGACGTCCGGATTCCAGACGGAGTCGTTTCCGACAGTGATCGAGACAAAGCCATAGCCGGCCGCCAAGTATCGATCCAACGTGCCGATATCGTTCAGGTCGCTGAACATGCCTGGGAGTGTCATGTCCCAGACCAAGCTGTCATGGATCAGTTTCTCGGCGCGCTCCCTTTCGGCTGACATCTCACAGGTTTCCGTAGACGACCTTCGCCGTCGTATAGAACTCCCGAGCAAAGTGACCTCGTTCCGGGGGCCCGAACGAGGAGCCCTTGCGGCCAGTAAAGGGCGCATGGAAATCCATGCCGGCGGTGGAGCCGTTGATGACCACCATGCCCGCCTGCGCGTGTCGCTTGAAATGCCGCCAGACCTTGGGGTCTTGCGTGATGATGCCCGCCGAGAGGCCGAATTCGGTGTCGTTGGCTACGTGCAGGGCTTGCTCGTAGTCATCGGCGCGAATGACCGATGCAATGGGACCGAAGATCTCCTCTCGGTTGAGCCGCATCGTATTGCTCGTATCGACGAACAAGGCGGGAGAGAGGTAGTAGCCGGCCTTCGGCAGCGAAAGCCTGTCGCCGCCCGCAACAAGGGTTGCACCCTCTTGTCGACCGATCTCCAGGTACGAAAGATCGATGTCGAGCTGCTCTTGGCTCACGACCGGTCCGATGTCCGTGCTCGGCTCCAACGCATCGCCGACCCGCAAGGCCTTCAGCTTTGCCGTCAGGGCATCGACAAAGCGGTCATGAATTCCTTTGGTCGCGATGAGCCGGGATGACGCTGTGCAGCGTTGCCCGGTCGAGAAATAGGCGCCTTGGACCGCGGCATTGACCGCCGTTTCCACGTCGGCGTCGTCGAGCACGATCAGCGGGTTCTTGCCCCCCATCTCCAGCTGGAAGCGGGCACCGCGCGCCAGGCAAACCTCGGCAATGCGCCGGCCAACGGGCTGCGATCCGGTAAAGGACACGGCCGCCACATCCGGCGACGCGACGATGGCCTCGCCGACGTCCGATCCCGGCCCCATGACCAGATTGAAGACGCCGTTCGGCAGGCCGCTCCGCGCGATGATCTCGGCAAATGCCCAGGCCGTCGCCGGCACGAGATCCGCCGGCTTGAGAATCACGCAGTTGCCGAACGCGAGCGCCGGCGCGGTTTTCCATGCCGGAATCGAGGCCGGGAAGTTCCAAGGCGTGATGAGGCCAACGACACCCAGGGGTTCCCGACAAATCTCGATTTCCGTACCGGCCCGCGTCGATGTCAGGCGCTCGCCCGAGGCGTGAAGCGGCTCGCTGGCAAAGACCTTGAACAAAGCTCCGGCGCGCGAGACCTCGTTGATCGCCTCGGCCAGCGTCTTTCCCTCTTCGCGGGCGAGCAGCCGCCCGATCTCCTCCTGGCGGGCGATGATCTCGGAGCCGATGCGGTCCAGGATCTCGAACCGTCGGTAGGGCGAGGTGGCGGCCCAGGCCGGGGCCGCGGCCTTGGCCGCGGCGATCGCGGCTTCGGCGTCGGACCGGCTGCCGACGGAGAACTCGCCGATCACATCGGACGTATCGGACGGATTGATGTTCGGCCTGACGCTGCTTCCAGGCACCCATTGCCCATCGATAAAATTCGAATAGGTC
>JAKSDN010001049.1 GCA_022360075.1 Kiloniellales bacterium
GTCCGCCCCATCGCCTCCCAGAAGACGGCGTCGGTCAGCACGGTCTGATAGTTCTCCAGACCGATGAAGGGCGTGCGGCGCAGGTTGGTGAGCTGGTAGCGGTGCAGCGAGGTGTAGACCGCGAAGATCAGCGGTGCGATGCCGATGGCAAGCAAGCTGACCACGGCCGGGGCGAGAAAGCCGAGGATGGTGAGCCGGTTGCGTCCGATCTTTCGCACGGTTTGCTTTCGTTTGAGCGGAAGACGCTGAGGAGCCGGAGTCTAGCTTGGATCGCTGGTGGGGGCGATCATCAGCCGTTTCGAGTGCTCGCTGCATGGCCATCGTGCGTCCTTCGAGACGCGCCCTTGGGGGCGCTCCTCAGGATGAGGCAGGTCTTTGGTGGCATTAAGAAATATCCTCATCCTGAGGAGCCCCGAAGGGGCGTCTCGAAGGACGCACGGTGGCTGTCCGAGTCTCCTTGCGCAAATGGCCCAAGGCTCGAAGGGCGGAGCCCAAGCCGGACCCCGCCCTCATCCGTCACGGCGCTACTGCGCGAGCGGCTTGGAGCCGTCGTAGTAGCCGGCCTCTTCGAGCACCGCTTCCATGCGCGTGCCGATCTCCTGGGCGCCCTCTTCCGTCGAGACCTCGCCGAGCATGATCTTGGTGCCCCACTCCTGTACGATCTCGGTGATCTGCGGCCACTCGGCGAAGCGCGGCCGGAACTCGGGCACGCCTTCCTGCCAGGACTCGACCAGCGCGTTGACGAAGCCGAACTGCTCGGCGACGCCGGCCTCCTTGTAGACGCCTTGGCGTGCGGGCACGCCGCCCATCTCCAGATAGCGGCGGGCATTGGCCTTGGAGGTCACCCACTGGATGAACAGCCAGGCCGCGGCCTGCTCGTCGTCGTCGGCCTGCGAGGCGACGGCGAGCGAGAAGCCGCCGAGCGCGGGCTTGCGTCCGGCCGGGCCGGTCGGCTCCGGCGCGATCGCGAGGCAATCGCCGATCTTCGAGGTCTTGGGGTCCTTCAGCGTCGAGTAGAAGGCCGACCACTCGGTGATCATCGCCACGTCGCCCTGGGCCAGGGCGTTGACCGTCTCGGCGTGGTCGTAGGAGACGATGCCGTCGGGCATGTACTGCATCAACTCCTGGCGGAACTTCAGGCCGGCCTGGCTCTCCGCGCTGTTCAGGTTCGATCGGAAATCCTTGTCGAGGAAGGAGCCGCCGAAGGGCCAGAGCACGCGCGCGAAGGAGTCCGCGGACTGAGTCTCGTTACGCTTGGACTGCAGCGCGAAGGCATGCTTGCCGTCCTTGGTCAGCGCCGGACCGTAGGTATCCTTCAGGTCCATCCAGGTCTGCGGCGGCCCGTCGAATCCGGCCTGCTCGAGCATGCAGCGGTTGTAGAACAGCAGGCCCGAGTAGTTGTCGAACGGCAGGCCGTAGATCTTGCCGTTCCAGCCGCCGAAGGCGTCGAGCACCAGCGGAAAGAAGTCGTCCATGTCGAGCTCGGGATCGACGAGCGCCGGATCCGCCAGGAACTTGTCGACCGGCACGATCCATTCGTTCTCGGCGAAGTTGCCGATCCAAACGAGATCGATCAGCGCGATGTCGAGATCGCCGCCGGCGACGAAGTCCCGCACCTGCTCGCCAAGCGCGTTCTCATAGGGATGCTTGATGATGTTGACCTTGATTCCGGTCGCCGCCTCGAACTCCGGCAGCATCTTCTCGGCTGCCTCATAGCCCGGCCGTAGCAAGAAGACGACCTCGAGCTCGGTGCCGGCATAGGGCTTGGCCGCCTCCTCCAGCGACCAGGCGGCCGCCTGCCGATCGGCGCCGGAGGCCATCAGCAGCCCAGTTAGCGCCAGCGATCCGAGGATAGTTTTGCGCATCATGACTTTTCCTCCCGAATCCTTTTCACGGCCCATTCCAGGGCCTTCGAGATGCAACCGATACACATGTCAATTTGAATTTACAAATGTTTTTTGCCGTGTATCGTGTCGGCAATGAGAGACTTTCCTCGGAGCGGCGGGCTCTTGTCCGGGCAGCAAGCCGACGCGAACCGGGGATATCCGGGAGGTTGTCTTGGCCGAAGTCAGGCTCGACGGGGTCGACAAGTCCTACGGCACCGTCCAGGTGCTGTTCGACGTCTCGCTGACCGTCGCCGAGGGCGAGTTCATGGTCTTCGTCGGGCCTTCCGGCTGCGGCAAGTCGACCCTGCTGCGCGCGATTGCCGGCCTCGAGGAGATCGCCAAGGGCACGATTCATATCGACGGCGTCGAGGTCACGCAGACGGCGCCCGCCGAGCGCGGCGTCGCCATGGTCTTCCAGTCTTACGCGCTCTATCCGCACATGAGCGTGCGCGGCAACATGGAGTTCGGCCTGAAGGTCAATCGCGCGCCCAAACCCGAGATCGAGGCCCGCATCCGCGAGGCCGCGCGCATCCTTCAGCTCGAGGACTACCTCGACCGCAGGCCGGGCCAGCTCTCCGGCGGGCAGCGCCAGCGGGTCGCGATCGGCCGCGCGATCGTCAAGCAGCCCAAGGTCTTCCTCTTCGATGAGCCGCTTTCCAACCTCGATGCCGCGTTGCGCATCCAGATGCGCGTGGAGCTCGAAAGCCTGCATGAGACCTTGGGCTCGACGATGATCTACGTCACCCACGACCAGGTCGAGGCCATGACCATGGCCGACAAGATCGTGGTGCTGAACGAGGGCCGGGTCGAGCAGGTCGGCGCACCGCTCGACCTCTATCACCGGCCGCAGACCCGCTTCGTCGCCGGCTTCCTCGGGGCGCCGAGCATGAACTTCCTGCCCGGCCGCCTCGCAGGCGCGGAGGGCGGGCATGTGTCGGTCGGCTACGGCCCCGCCGGGCGGGTGGCTGTTGCGGGCTTCGCGCCGGGGCCGTCCGAAGGCGACGTGACCCTGGGCATTCGCCCCGAGCACCTCGCGATCACCGAGGCCGAGCGTGGCCAGATACGCGCCAAGGTCCATGTCGTGGAGGCACTGGGCAGCGAGTCTTACGTCCACGCGGACAGCGAAGCGGGCGACCGGATCGTCGTCGAGGCCGACGGCGATACGCCTGTCAAGCGCGGCGAGGTCATCGGCCTGTCGTGCGATCCGGTGCGCTGCCATCTCTTCGGCACCGACGGACTGGCCCTGCCCCGCATCCCGGAAGGCGGCCGCGCGTGACGGCGATCGGCGGCGACGCGGCTTTGGTACCCGATTGGCAGAAACGGCTCCGCGCCACGATCGAGCCGGCCCTGGCGCGCTCGCAGAGCATTCGGGCGTTGGCGATCGATCGGAACGCTTTGGCGCAGATTCCCGCTCTCCTGCGTGAGCACTTCGAGTTCGGCGAGGTGTTGCTGGTGGCCGACGAGAACACGATGGCGGCGGCCGGCGACAAGGTCTGCGCGATCTTGTCGGCGGCCGGACTGGCCTATGGGCTGCAGGTCTTTCCGGGCACACCGCGACTCAAGGCTTCCGTCGAGAACGCCCGCGAGATCATCGCGCGGCTCGACGGCCCGGCGACGGTTCCGCTCGTGGTGGGCGCCGGGGTGCTGACCGATCTGGCCAAGTACGCGGCCCATCGTGCGGAGCGTCCCTATTTCAGCGTCGCCACCGCGGCCTCGATGGACGGCTACGCCAGCGCCGGCGCGCCGCTGTCCGAAGACGGCTTCAAGCACACGATCGCCTGCGCGCCGCCGCGCGTGATGCTGGCCGATCTCGACGTGATCGCCGCCGCGCCCAGCGAGATGACCGGCTGGGGCTACGGCGACTTGGCAGGCAAGCTGCCGGCGGGCGCGGACTGGATCTTGGCCGATGCGCTCGGCGTCGAGCCGATCGATGCGGTGGCCTGGCCGCTGGTCCAGGACAACCTGCGCGACTGGCTCGCCGCCGCGCCCGGCCTCGCGGCCGGCAAGCCCGAGGCCCTGGCCGGTTTGTTCGCCGGTCTGGTCCTTTCCGGCCTGTCGATGGAGTTCTACGGCAGCTCGCGCCCGGCCTCCGGCGCCGACCACCAGATCGCCCATCTCTGGGAGATGGAAGGCCTGACCCACGCGGGAGAGCCGGTGTCGCACGGCGCCTGCGTGGCCCTCGGCAGCCTGGCCGTGCTTTCGCTCTACGACTGGCTGCTGGCTCAGGATTTGGCGGCTCTCGGCGCGGCCGCCTTGGTGGCCGGGCGGCAGAC
>JAKSDN010001056.1 GCA_022360075.1 Kiloniellales bacterium
CAGCGGAAGACCGATCAGCCCCTCGATCGTCTCGGTCGCGAGACTTTCTCCCTCTTCGACCGCCGCCAGGGCGCCGCTGACGCTCGATTCGAGCCGCAGATAGGAAAGGGCGGCCGGCACCAGCGGTTGATGCTCGATGCCAGGATCGGCGAAACAGGCGAGCAGCGCCTCGCCGATCTTCGGGCTGGCCTCCTTGAAGCGCAGCGGACGCAGCGCCTCCGCGAGGCCTTGGCGATAGCCACCGTTCGTTGGTTCCACCCGCCAGGCCTGCAAGGCATGAACCAGGCTCTGTCTCGAGTCGCCCTGCTGGGCGAGGACAGCGCCGAGGTTGGCGTGGGCGGCGGCGTAGCCGGCGTCCAGGGCGATCGCGCGACGATAGCTCGCGGCCGCCTCGTCGAGCCGGCCGGCCGCCTTCAGCGCCACGCCCAGGTTGTTGTGCGCCTGGAGCAGATCGGGCTTCAGCCGCAGCACCCGCCGGTAGGACTCGATCGCCGCGTTCAAGCGACCTTGCCGGTGAGCCGCCACGGCGGCCTGCATGGCACGCACCACATCGCCCTGACCGGATGCCGCCGCGCCGCTGCGTCGCTTCGCCATGGGGCGCCCCACCGGACCGCGTCAGCCGTTGCGCGCGCCGAGCGCGGCGCCATTAACCCTGTTTCGCCAATCCCTTGGCCTCGACGGCCGCTTTGCCCTATCCTGTTCGCAGGGGGGCGATACGAGGCAGGAGGCCTGGAGATGAGGAAGGTCGCAATCGTGGCCGTGTTCGCGTGCCTTACCGGCGCTTGCGCGAACCCATGGGCAGAGGACCGGCCGACCGAGTTGGAGCGCTGGGAAGCGGGTTGGTACCCGCCTTCCGAGATCGCGCTGACGCCGCGCTATTGCTATCGCACCCTGGCCCGCGTGGATTGCTTCCTTCAGCCGCAGCCGGATGCGGCGGGACGCCGGGTTGGCGGTTTCAATGCGCCGCTCGAATAGACTTGCCACGCTTCGCCTGCTCACGGTCCTGATTTGCCTGGTCCTGCCGGCGCTCGCAGCGGCGCCCTCGCAGGGCCAGGAACAGCCCTTCCACGACTGGGGCCAAGGACTCAAGTGGTACCAAGCCGCAGCGGAGCAAGGCAACGCCGAGGCGCAGTATCGCCTCGGCCTGTTCCACGAGCGCGGCCTCAACCTGCCTGTGGACCCGGCCATGGCCCGGCAATGGTACGGCCAGGCGGCCGAGCAGGGACATCCCTTGGCCCAGTTCCGGCTCGCCAGCCTGCTGCACGCGGGTTTGGGCGGCGCGGCCGATCCGGCCGCGGCGGCCCAGTGGTATCGCGAGGCGGCCCGGCAGGGCGTCGCCGAGGCCAGCTACAACCTCGGCGTCTTATTGGATCAAGGAGCCGTGGTGCCGGAAAACCGGGCCGAGGCCGCGCTGCACTACGAGGCGGCCGCGCGTGCCGGTATCGGTCCCGCCGCGATGAACCTGGCCCTGCTGCTGCTGACCGGCGACGGCGTCGACCAGGACCGCACCGCCGCGCTGGCCTGGCTGATGATCGCCGCCGATGCCGGCGCCGCCGGCGCCGCGGCCGCCCGGGACGATTTGCTGGGAGACGTGACCAGGACCGAGCGCGAGGACGCCGCCAAGCGCGTCGCCGCGATCCGCGGCAGCGAGACTCGGCCCTTGCAGTAAAGGCGCGAAGGAGATCCGCCGTGAGCGTCTTCATGAACTACGAAGCCGCGAGCCGGCACTACGACGAGACGCGCGTTCCGGTCGGGCTCGAGATCATCCTCGGCTGTCTGGCACGGCACGCGAAGCCGCTGGAATCGCTCACGCTGCTCGACGCCGGCTGCGGTACCGGAGCCTATGCCGCCGCCGTCTCGGACCACGTGGGCCGCATCGAGGCTCTGGACATGAGCCCGGGCATGTTGAGCCGCGCGCGGCAACGCCTCGGGCCCCTCGTCGAGAACGGCCGGGCCGGCTTTCACCAGGGCTCGATCGCCGCCATGCCGCTGCCCGAGCGCAGCGTCGATGCCGTCATGATCAACCAGGTCGTCCATCACCTCGGCGACCACGAAGACGGCCGCTTCGCCAGCCTCCGACAGGTCTTCGCCGGGATCGCCCGGGTCCTGAGAGACGACGGGCTCTTCGTCTTCAACCACTGCGGCCAGGAGCAACTGCGCCAGGGCTACTGGTACCACGCGCTAATTCCTGAAGGCGCGGCGCGCTTCCGCACGCGCTTCGCCCCGCTCGACCTCGTCGAGGACCTGCTGCGCGAGACCGGCCTGACCCCGAAGGGCCGATTCGTGCCGCTCGACGCCGTCTGTCAGGGCGAGGCCTACTCCGACGGCCGCGGCCCGCTCAGCGAGGCTTGGCGCGACGGCGACTCCTGCTGGTCCGATGCCAGCGCGCCGGAGCTGGAAAGCGCCCTGCGGAAGGTCCGAGACCTCGCGCGTGACGGAGGCCTGGAAGCCTTCGTCGCCCAGCACGATGCCGCCCGGCCCCAGGTCGGCCAGATCACCATCGTTTCGGCACAGCGGGCCTGAAGCGAACCCAAGCTCATTCGAATCGCTCAGTCCTGGACTTGGATCGATTTTGTGGACACCTGAACAGATGGGCTAAGGGAGTCTACGATGTCGAGAACGAAACCGCCTTATGCGCGGGAGGAGCTCAGCCGACTTTTGCAAGCCGGCGTTGCATTTGTCATGTTACGAATGGCGCGCTACCTTGATCTCAAGCGGTTGGCGGGCGTGCCCTATTCATCTCGTCGGAACCTGAGCGCAAAGGCAGAACCTGCATGCCGGCGGCAGCATTGAAGAGACGGTCGGTCGGCCGGCCAAAGGGGTCCTACCTTCACGCCCATCAATCGGGCTCGGAGAAGCTGGCGGCGGTCGCGTTGGAGCTGTTCGCCGAGCGGGGCTTTCACGCGGTCACGATCAAGGCGATCGGCGATGCCGCGGGCGTGAACGCGGCCATGATCTACTACTATTTCGACAATAAGGAAGATCTCTTCCGGGCCTCGATCGAACGGGCGGTCGATCAGGCGTTCGAGCATTTCGCGTCGCTCCGGACGCGGCATGACAACCCCAAGGACGTCATCGAAGCCTGGCTGGGCACCCATGTCGAGCTGTTCGCGACGATCCGCCGGATGGTCAAGGTGAGCCTGGACTACAAGAGTTCGCCGCTGTCCTTGCCGTCCGTCGATCGTTGCATCGCCCGCTTTTACGAGCAGGAAGAGGAGGTCCTGGTGTCCTGCATTCGCCAGGGCATCGAGCTAGGCATCTTCGATCCGCCTCAATGCGCGCCGAGCATCGCGAAGTCGATCTCGACGTTCCTGGACGGCGCCATGATCCGCTCCTACATCGTGCCGGGCTTCGACATCGAGGAGTCGATCGCGGCGTTCGGTCTGATCTTGTGGGATCTGCTCGGGTTCAAGCAGCGTTCCATCTCCTGACCGGCAAGAACCTGGCCGAAGCGTACCTCTTGAGAACAGCGGCAGTCCGTCACGCCAGTCCGTGACGATGCGGCAAACGTCGCCCTTGCGCTTCGCCACGAGATGTGAATTAATTAATCGAGCAATTAATAAGAGCTCGGCGAGGCTCTCACAAATGAGACCTGCCGAACGGGGAACGGTTGGTGGCGGCGCAAGCCGATGGGGGGCGCTGTTCGAATGGCGAACAGGACGGGTGACTTCGCGGCCCTGCGCAAAGAGCTTCAGCAGCAGGGCGTTCTCTACATTCTGCCAAGCTACGTGGACATGCATGGCGTGTCCAAGAGCAAGATGGTCCCGATCGGTCATCTTGAACGGGCGATGGCCGGCTCCGAGCTCTGCACCGGCGCGGCCCTGGACGGCGTGCCGCAGGAGATCCACGACGAGGAGGTCGCCGCCCATCCCGACCCCGACTCCTGCGCTGTTCAACCCTGGCAGCCCGAAGTCGCCTGGTTCGCCAGCGACCTGTGGTGCGAGGGCAAGCCTTTCGAGCCCTGCAGCCGGAACATTCTCGGCCGTGCCGTCTCCGAGGCGGCCGCGATGGGCTACGGGCTCAATCTGGGCATAGAGGCGGAATTCTTCATTCTTCAGGACGACGGCGAGGACGGCTATCGCCCGATAAGCCCGCAGCACCACCTGCAGAAGCCCGCCTACGACGTCTCCCGGCTGCTCGATAACCTGCCCGTCGTCGGCGAGATCGTGCAGAGCATGAACGCGCTGGGCTGGGACGTCTACTCCTTCGATCACGAGGACGGCATCGGCCAGTTCGAGATCGACTTCGCCTACGCGGACGTCCGGGTCATGGCCGACCGCTTCGTGTTCCTGCGCCGGATGGCCGATGCCATCGCCCGCAAGCACGGCGGCTTCGCCTCCTTCATGCCGAAGCCCTACGCGGAGTACGCCGGCAGCGGCGCCCACTACAACCTGTCGCTCTACGACATCGAGTCCAAGGCGAACCTGTTCGAAAGCGCCGACGATCCGCGCGGCTGCGGCCTGTCGGCGCTGGGCTACAAGTTCCTGGCCGGTGTCCTGCGGCATCTGCCGGCGATCTGCGCCGTCGTCGCGCCAACGGTCAACAGCTATCAGCGCTTGATCCTGAAGGGCAGCACCTCCGGCTTTACCTGGGCCCCGGTGTTCCAATGCTACGGCGACAACAACCGCACGAACACCTTGCGCATTCCCCGCGACGGCGGCCGCGTCGAACTGCGCGCGGCGGATCCCTCGTGCAATCCCTACCTGGGCAGCGCCTTCGTGCTGGCTGCCGGCCTGGAAGGCATCCGGGAGAACCTCGATCCCGGCCCGCCGCACAGCGAGAACATGTACCTCAAGACGCCCGATGAGCTCGCGGCCATGGGCATCAAGATGCTGCCGCGCACCTTGGGCGAGGCACTGGACGCTTTCGAGGCAAGCACGCTTGCCCGCAGGGTGTTCGGCGATGCGATGTTCGATTCCTGGCTGAGCTTCAAACGTCAGGAGTGGCTGAGCTACCTCAATCACGTCTCCGACTGGGTGCAGGAGCGATACCTGAAGCAGTTCTAGTCCGCCTCGAACGGCCGGAGCCAAGAAAAGCCCAAGCAGGGGAAAACAGGCATGCACGGCGAGCCCGGAACTCACAGAGGTGCAGCAAAACACGTGAACGGTCGAATGGGGGTTCTCCCTCTCCAAGGTTCATAGCCGTTTCCCGCCATAACGGTGGGGCGGGGCCAGCTTTGCTGGAGGGAGGCAACACGGAGGGAGCAAGAATGACCTTAGAAGAGCTTACCGCTGCCGTCGAAGCGCTCCAGGCTGCCCAAGCCGGTGCGACGACGATCAACATGGAGGTGTACTACTGGTGGTGCATCGGTTTGATGATCGCCATCCACGCAGGCTTTCTCGGCTACGAGATGGGCGCCTCGCGCATGAAGAACGTGCTGGCCTCGGGCATCAAGAACATCCTCGCCTTCGCCTTCATCATTCCCACGATGTACTTCTTCGGTTGGTGGCTGTACCTCGCCATGTACAACGGCGTCGTCCCCGATTTCGCCGCCGCGGCGGCGGGCCGGCCCTACGATCTGGCCATGGGGCCGAACCTCGCCGACCAGGCCAACGGTGTCTTTTGGGGTGCCTTCACTCTGTTCTCGGCGACGGTCGCATCGATCTTCTCGGGCGCCGTGCTCGAGCGCATTCGCATGGGCAGCTTCATCGTCCTGGCGATCCTGATCGGCTCCGTCCTGTGGCTGATTGGCGCGTCCTGGGGCTGGCACCCCGACGGCTGGCTGGTCACCGAGTTCGGCTTCCACGACGTTGGGGCGGCGGGCATCGTGCATGTCATCGCCGGCTTCTTCGCGCTCGGCGTACTGATCAACCTCGGGCCGCGGGTCGGCCGCTTCAACGCCGACGGCAGCCCCAACGATCTCAAGCCGCATAACATGCCGCTGACGCTTCTGGGGCTGATGATCATCATCATCGGGTTCTTCGGCTTCCTCGGCGGCTGCCTGATCTACGACGGCGACGGCAACTTCACCAACATCTACGGCAAGCCCGCGACCCTCTCGGCCTTCACCTTCAACACGCTGATGGGCTTCGCCGGCGGCATCATCGGAGCCTACTGGCGGACCAAGGATCCCTTCTGGATGATGTCCGGAGCGCTGGCGGGCATTTTCTCCGTCGCGGCCGGCCTCGATATCCTCGACCCCTCGATCGCCTTCGTGCTCGGCGTGGTCGGCGGCTACATCGTGCCGATCTTCGCCGGTTGGCTGGCGCGCTTCGGCATCGACGACGCGGTCGGCGCCTGGGCCGTGCATGGGGTGGCCGGCTTCTGGGGGCTGATCGCCTGCGGCGTCCTGGCCTCCGGCTATCCCGGCGCCAATCCCGACATCCCGTCCGTCAGCCTCTTCGGTCAATTGGTCGGGGGCGTGGTGCTGGCGCTGCTGGGCTTCGTGCCGGGCTATGCCGTCTCCTTGCTGCTCAAGGCCGCCGGGATCCTGCGGGTGCCGGACCACGTTCAGATCAAGGGCCTCGACCCCGTCAAGGTGCCCAGCCACTCCTACCCGGAGTTCGGCCGATCGCCGGCGGAATGAGATAGGACGAAAGGGAGCAGGAACAATGGGAAGTCCGATCGACAGTTTTGAAGGGGCGACGGCCATCTTCACCGGGGCGCACAGCTCCGTCTCCTTGATCGTGTGTTTCTTGCTGGCGCTCGCGGTCTGCATCGCGCCGATCATCCAGACCACGTTGCACGAGAACGAGAAATACAAAGAGCACGCAGACTGACGCCGAAGGCTCTGAGCCTTCGACCTCGGGGCGCCTCCCGCCGGAGGCGCCCCTATTTGTGCATAGCAATGCCGTCACATGATCAGTCGTCGGTGCATCCGACCGCTCAGTGACAGCACGAACCCGAGCCAGGCAGAAGCACGGCCGCGCCGCGCAGGCGCCCCTCGCGCAGGCGCGCCAGTGCCTCGTTCGCCTGGGCGAGCGGCAGGGTCTCGACCGAGGTGCGGACGGGCACCCGGGGCGCCAACGTCAGGAACTCTTCGCCGTCGCGCCGGGTCAGGTTCGCGACCGAGAGCAGCCGCCGCTCGCGCCAGAGGATGTCATAGGGAAAGCTCGGGATGTCACTCATGTGGATGCCGGCGCAGACCACCGTCCCACCCGGCTCGACCGCGCGCAGCGCCGCCGGCACCAGCGCCCCGACCGGGGCGAAGATGATCGCCGTGTCCAAGGCCTCCGGCGCCGCCTCGTCCGAGCCGCCGGCCCAGACCGCGCCAAGCTCGCGCGCGAAGGCCTTGGCCTCCTCGTCGCCCGGCCGGGTGAAGGCGAAGACCCGCCGCCCCTCGTAGCGCGCCACCTGAGTCACGATATGGGCCGCCGCCCCGAAGCCGAAGAGGCCGAGCCGCTCGCCCTCGCCCGCCATGCGCAGCGAGCGATAGCCGATCAGCCCGGCGCAGAGCAGCGGCGCGGCTTCGGCCGCGTTGTAGGTCTCGGAAACCGGGAAGCAATAGCGCTGGTCGGCCAGCGCGTAGTCGGCATAGCCGCCATCCAGGCTGTAGCCGGTAAAGCGCGCCGCCTCGCAGAGGTTCTCTCGACCGGCCTTGCAGAAGCGGCAGGTCCCGCAGGTCCAGCCGAGCCAGGGCACGCCGACCCGCTCGCCGCTGCGAAAGTGCTCGACGTCGCGCCCCGTGGCGGCGACCCGCCCGACGATCTCGTGGCCCGGCACCAGCGGCAGCTTCGGTTCGGTGAGATCGCCGTCGACCACATGCAGGTCGGTGCGGCAAACGCCGCAGGCCTCGACCGCGACCAGCACCTGCTCGGCTTGTGGATCGGGGACGGGGCGGCTTCGGCGCTTCAGCGGCGCGCGTGCCCGCTCCAGCACCATCGCCTGCATGGACTGTCCGGTCACTTCCGGCGCCTCCCCAAGCTTCAGAAGGAAGCTGACATCTCGGCCGCCGAGCGGCCTTGACCTGGCTCAGGCCGTCAGGGCTTGCGAAAGCTGGGCGAGCCGGCGGAACGGGCTCTCGGCCGGCGCCAAGGAGACCGCTCCGGCCCGTTTCAGCCCCTCCTGCCCGAAGCGCTCCCGCAGGGCCTCGTGCAGCCAGGTCTGAGCCTGGGCCTGGCGCGCACGCCTCAGGCGGTCGGCTTCGGCGAGGTAGCGGGCGTGGCTATCGAGGCTCGCGATCAAGGACTCGACGGCCGCGTCGTCGCGCACCGACAGCATCAGCGTGCGCACTTCCCAGCCGGCGCCGTCGCGCGCCAGGGCCAGGGCCGATTTCAGGTCGGCCAGCGCGCGCTCGGCGGGCGCGCCGAGATCGGCCTTGGTCACCAGCGCGATGTGCGGGATCTCGATGATCCCGGCCTTCATGAACTGGACGCTGTCGCCCGAGCCCGGCTGGATGCAGAACAGGACCGTGTCAGCCACGCCGGCGACGTCGGTCTCGGACTGGCCGACGCCGACGGTTTCGATCAGCACGTGGTCGTAGACTGCGCGCATCAGCACCATGGCGGCCAGGGTGAGATCGGCGAGCCCGCCGAGGCGGTCGCGCGCCGCCATCGAGCGCACGAAAACCCCCGGGTCCTCCGGGTCGGTCGAAAGACGCACGCGGTCGCCGAGCAGCGCGCCGCCGGAGCGTTTCGAGGAAGGATCGACCGCGATCACGCCAAGGCGCTCGCCGCGCGCCCGCAGTGCGGTGATCATGGCCGCCAGGAGGCTCGACTTGCCGACGCCCGGCGGGCCGGTCAGGCCGACCACCTGGGCCCGCGGCGCCCGGTAGGCGGCGTCCAGGAGTGCGAGGCTGGCATTGCCGTCCGGCGACCGCTCGATCGCGGCCAGCGCCCGCGCCATGGCGGCCTTGCCTCCTTGGCGCAGCTCGTCGAGATCAGGGGGACTGGGCGCCGACATAGGGCGCAGTTGGCCGCCGCTTCGTCTTCCCGTCAAGGCCTGTGGCCGGCGCCGCGCGGTGCCGGCTCGCGGGCGACTGACCCTCTTACCGAGGTCAAGAAACGGAGCTCAGTCGGCCGATCCGCTGCGATCGCCGGCGCCGTCCCCCAAAGCCGACTGCGCCGCGGCCAGGCGGGCGATCGGGACTCGGAAGGGCGAGCAGGAGACGTAGTCGAGACCGACGCCCTGGCAGAATTCGATCGACAGGGGGTCGCCACCGTGCTCGCCGCAGATGCCGATCTTGAGATCGGGGCGAGTCTCGCGGCCCCGCTCGGCCCCGATGCGCACCAGCTCGCCGACCCCGTCCGCATCGAGGGAGATGAAGGGGTCGCGCTCGATGATGCCGCTGTGCTCGTAGGCGCCGAGGAAGTTCCCCGAATCGTCGCGCGACAGCCCATAGGAAGTCTGGGTCAGGTCGTTGGTGCCGAAGCTGAAGAACTCGGCGCTCTTGGCGATCTCGCGGGCGCGCAGGCAGGCGCGCGGCAGCTCGATCATCGTGCCGACGAGGTACTTCAGCACGACGCCTTCCGATTCCATGATCTCGCGGGCGACCCGATCGACCAGCGCCTTCAATATTTCCAGCTCTTCGCGCATGGCGACCAGCGGGATCATGATCGCGGGCTCGATCGCCAGCCCGCTCTCCTTCTGCAAGAGGGCACAAGCCTCGAAGATCGCCCGCGCCTGCATCTCGTAGATCTCGGGATAGGTGATGGCCAAGCGGCAACCCCTATGGCCGAGCATCGGATTGACCTCGGCAA
>JAKSDN010000722.1 GCA_022360075.1 Kiloniellales bacterium
GGGCGAGAGGCTGAGAATGAAGACGACGTTGGCGACCGAAGTCGCGAGAAGTGCGAAGACGAAGCTGCTAAAAGCGACCGCGAGGCTGACCGCCGCGATCAGCCCCGGCCGGCCGATCTCGCGAAACACCTGGACCAGCCCACCGCGATGGCGCAAGGCGACGAAGGCCAGAAGCGCCAGCGTGAACGACAGCGAGCGATAGAACAGCACCTGCCAGCCGTCGGCCTGCTCGACCCAGCGCAACAGGATGCCGGCCGTGCTGGTGAAGACTCCCGCGGCGAGCACGCAGGCGACGCCGAAGCCATGGCGCGGATCGCGCCCCGGCCCGCCCGCCTCGAAAGGCTCAGATGTCGGCGTAGACGTGGGTCTCTGCCTTGCCGCCCGGATGGGTCACGGCGCCCCGAAAGGCCGGCCCGACGGTCTGGGCATAGCGCCACAGCGCGCCGGCCTGGAAGTCATGCGTGCGTGGCTTCCAGTCCTTGCCGCGCGCCTCGAGCTCGGCCGCGTCCAGCTCGACGTCGAGCGTGCCCGCCTCGGCGTCGATCGAGATCATGTCGCCGTCGCGCAGCAGGCCGATCGGCCCGCCGACCGCCGCCTCCGGGCCCACGTGGCCGATGCAGAAGCCGCGCGTCGCGCCCGAGAAGCGCCCGTCGGTGATCAGCGCAACCTTGCCGCCGGTGCCCTGGCCATAGAGCGCGGCCGTGGTCGCCAGCATCTCGCGCATGCCGGGCCCGCCCTTGGGACCCTCGTAGCGAATGACGATCACGTCGCCCTCCTTGTAGGCACGCTCGCGCACCGCCTGGAAGGCGTCTTCCTCGCAGTCGAAGACGCGCGCCGGGCCGCGGAACTTGAGCACGTCGAGCCCGGCGATCTTCACGATCGCGCCCTCGGTGGCCAAGTTGCCCTTGAGGCCGACCACGCCGCCGGTGGGCGAGAGCGGATTGCCGACGGGACGCACCACGTCCTGGTCCTCGGGGAAGACCACGTCGGCCAAGTCCTCGGCCAGGGTCCGTCCGGTCGCGGTGGGGCAGTCTCCATGCAGATAGCCGCCGTCGAGCAAGGTCTTCAGGATGATCGAGACCCCGCCGACCTCGTAGAGGTCCTTGGCGACATAGCGGCCGCCGGGCTTGAGGTCGGCGATGTAGGGCGTCTCGCGAAAGATCTTGCAGACGGTCTCCAGGTCGAAGTCGATGCCCGCCTCGTTGGCGATCGCCGGCAGGTGAAGGCCGGCGTTGGTCGAACCGCCGGAGCAGGCCACGACCCGCGCGGCGTTCTCGAGCGACTTGCGGGTGACCAGGTCGCGCGGCCGGATGTCCTTTTCCAGCAGCGTCATGACCGCCTTGCCGGCCGCCTCGGCGTAGCCGTCGCGGGACTCGTAAGGCGCCGGCGCGCCGGCCGAGCCCGGCAGGGCCAAGCCGATCGCTTCGGACACGCAGGCCATGGTGTTGGCCGTGAACTGGCCGCCGCAGGAGCCGGCCGAGGGGCAGGCGACGCACTCGATGTCGTGTAGCTCCTCGTCGCTCATGCTGCCAGCGGCATGGGCCCCGACCGCCTCGAAGACGTCCTGCACGGTGATGTCCTTGCCCTTGTGGCGGCCGGGCAGGA
>JAKSDN010001409.1 GCA_022360075.1 Kiloniellales bacterium
ACCAAGGGGTTGCCGTCGGGGGCGAAGGTAAAGGGGCCGTTGATGACCTTCTTGATGCCGGCCTGGGCCAGCGCCGGATAGCGCGCGAAGGCCATGGAGAGGTTGTCGGCGATGCGGTCGAGATCGTTCTCCAAAAGCTCGGTGTCGAAGTCCGCCGGCGTGCCGTCGAGCGACCAGGGCACGCAGCTCTGCTCGTAGGTGCCGAGCAGGACGCCTTTGCCCTCCTGGCGGAAGTAGCTCTCGCCCTCGAAGTCGATGGCGTGGGTCAGCTCGCGCTCGAGGCCCGACACTTCCGGCAGGTCCTCGGTCAGCAGGTACTGGTGCTCCATCGGCAGCAGCGGCAGGTGGAGACCGACCATGGCGCCGAGCTCGCGCGCCCAGAGGCCGCCAGCGTTGACCACGATCTCGGCCTTGATGCTGCCCTTCGGCGTGACCACGCGCCAGCCGCCATCGGGCTCGGCCTTCATCTCGACCACCGGGCAATGGCGGTAGACCTCGGCCCCGGCCAGGCGTGCCGCCTTGGCATAGGCCTGGGTGACGCCCGAGGGATCGACGTGGCCGTCGGCCGGATCGTAGAGCACGCCGGTCAGGCCTTTCGGATCGATCAGCGGGTTGAGATCCTTAAGCTCGTCGGTGGTGACCCACTCCAGGTCGATGCCGAGGTAGCGAGCCTTGGCGCGCTCTGCCTTGAGGAAGTCGAGGCGCTCGGGCGTCGCCGCCATGTAGAGCCCGCCGGTGCGGTGCAGGCCGACGCTCTGGCCGCTGATCCGCTCGATCTCCTCGTAGAGGTTCAGCGTGTAGCCCTGCAGCTTGGCGACGTTGGGGTCGCTGTTGAGCGTGTGCATGCCGCCGGCCGCGTGCCAAGTCGAGCCCGAGGTGAGCTCGGCGCGCTCGAGCAGCACCACGTCCTTCCAGCCGAGCTTGGTCAGGTGGTAGAGCACGCTGCAACCAACCACCCCGCCGCCGACGACGGCCACCTGCGCATGGGATTTCATCGTTTTCTCCTCCCGGCCGCCCGCCGGCCTGATGCCCCGGTTGTTGGTTCAGGGTGTGCTCCGGAGGGTGAGCTACCTTTTCAACAGCCTCACCTTACACACCCCAATTTACACACCCCCAAATAGTCATTGCCGGGCTTGACCCGGCAATCCATCGAAGTTCGGGTCTCGGACCCCGATGGACCCTCGGGTCAAGCCCGAGGGTGACAGTGCAGAAGTGAAGTGAAGCGCACCTCGTCGACAGACGACTCTCACTCATGCTCGAAAGCGGCCTCAAAAGTCCGTCGGCGCGCCGCCTTCTTCCTTGCGGCGGGCGACGAAGGCGTCGAGCTCCTCGCGGATCGCCGGATCGAGCGGCGGCGGCTCGTAGGCCTTGAGCATGTCCTTGTAGATCCGGTTGGCGGTGCCGTAGGCCTCGGGCCGCCCGGCCTCCTCCCAGGACTCGTAGTTGCGCCAGTCGGAGATCAATGGCGTGTAGAAGGCGTTCTTGTAGCGCGCCTGGGTGTGGGCGGCGCCGAAGAAATGGCCGCCCGGGCCGACCTCGCGCATCGCGTCCAGGGCCAGGCCCGCTTCGTCGGTTTCGAGCGGCATCATGAAGCTCGCCACCATTTGCAGCAGGTCGACGTCCAGCACCACCTTCTCGAAGGAGGTCTGTAGGCCACCCTCCATCCAGCCCGCCCCATGCTTGAGGAAGTTGACCCCGCCCATGATCGCGCCCCAGAGCGAGAAGACGGACTCGTAGGCCGCCTGGGCATCGAGCGTGTTGGCCGCGCAGACGTTGGAAGAGCGGTAGGGCAGCCCGTAGCGCCGGGCGAGCTGGCCACCGAGAAGAGCCGAGCGCATGTACTCCGGCGTGCCGAAGGCCGGCGCCCCCGACTTCATGTCGACGTTGGAGGTAAAGCCGCCGTAGATGAAGGGCGCGCCGGGATTGACGAGCTGGGTGAAGACCAGGCCGGCCAGGGCCTCGGCGTTCTGCTGCACGACGGCACCCGCCACCGTCACCGGGGCCATGGCCCCGGCCAGCGTGAAGGGCGTCAGCACCACGATCTGGTTGCGCCGCGCCATCTCGATGATGCCCTGTAGCATGGGCGTGTCCAGGCGCAGCGGCGAGCTGCTGTTGATGATGGTGAAGAGGCTGGGCTCGCGCTCGAGCTGCGCGTCCGTGATGCCGCGGGCGATACGCGTGATCTCGAGCGCATCCAGGTTGCGTTCTCTGCCGAGGGAATAAGCGTTAAAGGCCTTGTCGGAGAGCTTAACGGTGTCGGACAGGCAATCGAGATGGCGAATCGAGGGGTGAATGTCCACCGGCTCGACCGGATAGCCGCCGATCAGGTGGATGATGTTGAAGGCCTGGGCCAGCTTCACGAGATCGCGGAAGTCGGTCAGGTTGCCGGGCCGCCGGCCGCCGTCCCGGTCCGCGCTGTTCGGCGCGCTCGACGCGCAGCAGAAGGCGCACCAGTTCTCGCCGATTTCCACATTGTGGGCCGGGTTGCGGGCATGCAGGGTGAAGTGGCGCGGCGCCTTGCCGATCATCGACTCGACCAGGCCACGGTCGAAGCGTACGCGGTCGCCATCGGCCGCGACCTCGGCCCCGGCCGCCTTGAGGATCGACTTGGCCTCCTCGTGGAGGAAATCCATGCCGACCTCCTCGAGGATCTTCAGAGAGGCCAGATGGACCGCCTCGAGCTCGTCCTCGGAGACCACCGGCACCGGCGGATAGGGATTACGCGGTTGCTGCCAGGCGGGCTGCTCGATTCCGGATGTCCGATCGCCGCTGTCGCGCGCACGCCGGCCGCGCCGGCCCCCGCCGCGACCCGCGCCCCGTCCGCCGCCCTCGGCCGCGCCCTCGATGCTGACCACTTTCTCCACCACCTCGCTCACCTGGAGCCTCCTGAAACCGTTGTGGCTCTTCGAGTGAGGTAAGACCAAGTCCACGGGCCCAAGCCGTCACGACTCGACCTTTTCTAAGCCAGTCTCGCCATGTCCGCCGCCGACGGTCCGCGTGGAAGCGTCCAGGTTTTACAAGTTGCCTGTGGATATCCCGCCTTTCGCAGGTCAAGAAGACGTCGCATAATGTCGACTAGGCCCGCGGAAGGAGCCGTTAGCCTTTCAGTTTAGAGGCGAAAAACAGCAGGGAGTGTTGGCACGTGAGCAAGAAGAAGAGAGATCCGAAACCGAGCCAGGCGACGCTGCGCTCGGCCAAGGCATTCAACCGCCGCACCGTCTTGGGCGGCGTGGCGGCAGCGAGCGGTCTGGCGGCGCTCGGCCCCTATATCCTGACCGAGGAAGCCAAGGCGGCATCGGGCGAGCTGAAGGTCCTGATCTGGACCGGCTACATCCCGCAGTCGATCCGCGACAAATTCGAGGCCGACACCGGCGTCTCGATCAAGGTCACGAACTACGGCTCGAACGAGGAGCTGCTCAACAAGCTGAAAGCGACCAAGGGCCGCGGCTTCGACGTCATCAGCCCGACCCTGAACCGCAAGCCGCAGTGGGAGCCGCTCGGCCTGCTGCAGCCCTGGGACATGAACAAGGTCCCGACCGACGCCGTCGAGGCTGCGCTCTTGAAGGCCTCGGTCGACGAGTGGAGCTGGGGCGACGGCAACCATCACCTGCCCTACATCTGGGGCACCGAGGCCATGTCCTGGCGCACCGACAAGTGGCAGCGCGACTACAAGGACCTGTCCTACGGCGATCTCTGGGGCGAGGAGATGAAGGGCGCCGTGCAGGGCCGGCCGCATTCCATGATGGCCGGTATCGGGCTCTATCTCGATCGCGCCGGCAAGCTGCCCTCCAACCGCATGCTCGACGCCTACAAGGACGAGGACAACATGCGGCGGATCTGGACCGAGATCACCAAGTTCGCGGTCGAGCACAAGCCCTGGATCCGGCAGTTTTGGAACGACCACAACACCCAGAAGCAGGGCTACATGCAGAACGGCTGCATCATCGGCCAGACCTGGGACGGCCCGGCCATGGAGCTGAAGAAGGAAGGCAAGCCCGTCACCTACATGGCGCCGCAGGAAGGCGCCTTCGCCTGGCTCGACGGCCTGTCGATTCCGATCGGCGCCAAGAACATGGACGCCATCTACGAGTTCCTGAAGGTGGTGTTCGTCCCGACGGTCGGCGGCATGCTGGGCAACGAGACCGGCTACAACCCGGTCGCGGTCGGCTCGGCCGATCACCTCAACGACGCCTCCAAGACCGCGTTCAAGGAAGCCTATCCGGACGACGCCCTCGATCGTCTCTGGTGGTGGCCCGCCGAGCCGGTCTGGTACGCGGCGGCCCGGGCCGAGTTCCGCGACAAGTTCGTGGCGGCCTGACGCCGGCGAAACGGTCAGCCCGCGCCCCGGCAGGGAGACCGGGGCGCGGGACCGCTTCTAAATTGTTGAGGTTGAGACCTGGCTGCTCTCCGGGGGGCTGAACGGGACATGAGCGCTGATGTCGAGCTCGACCACGTAACCATCCGCTTCGGCGAGTTCACGGCGGTCGACGACGCGAACCTGCGGATCGAGGAAGGCGAGTTCTTCAGCTTTCTCGGCCCATCCGGCTGCGGCAAGACGACGATCCTGCGCGCCGTCTCCGGTTTTCTCGACCCGACCGAGGGCGAGGTGCGGATCGGCGGCAAGAACATGTGGGGAATCGGGCCGAACAAGCGCCCGACCGCGCTGATTTTCCAGAACCTCGCGCTCTTCCCGCTGATGTCGGTGGCCGACAACATCGCCTTCGGCCTGGAAGTGCGCGGGGTCAGCAAGTACGAGCGGCGCAAGCGGGCCGACGAGCTGCTCAACCTGATCGCCCTGCCCGACCAGGGCGACAAGCTGGTCTCGGAGCTGTCCGGCGGGCAGCGCCAGCGCGTCGCGATCGCCCGCGCCCTGGCGGTCGAGCCCGAGGTCCTGCTGCTCGACGAGCCGCTGTCGGCGCTCGATCTCAAGCTGCGCCAGCACATGCGCACAGAGCTGCGCGCGATCCAGCAGCGCGTCGGCATCACCTTCATCTACATCACCCACGACCAGGGCGAGGCGCTCACCATGTCGGACCGCATCGCCGTCATGAGCGCCGGCATCATCCAGCAGGTCGGCGACGGGGCGTCGATCTACGAAAACCCGGCGACCGCCTTCGTCGCCTCCTTCGTGGGCGAGAACAACCCCTTCTACGGCCGGGTGACGCGCGCCGACAACGGCGCGGCCATGGTCGAGACCGGCTTCGGGCCCTTGCGTGGACGTAACGACCAGGGTCTGCGCGAGGGCGACGAGGCGATCCTCTTCGTCCGCCCGGAGGCCCTTTCCTTGGTCGAACCGGCCGCGGTCGGCGAGAACGTTCTCGAAAGCGAGGTCCTGAACGAGGAGTTCGAAGGCCACTTCGTGAAGATCTACCTGCGCGGCGACGGGCCGAAGCCGATCGGCGTCTCGGTCACCAACGACGGCAGCATCCCGCGGCCGGAGATCGGCCAGAAGACGCGCATCGCCTTCGATCCGCGGCGTGCCATGGTGCTGCCGCCCGGAGAGCTCGCCCATGACTGACTTCATCGGCATCTTCCTGGCCGTGCTGCTCGCGATCCTGATCGCCCCGCACGTCCAGAAGCACGCCGATGCGATCTCGGCGACGATCGCGCGCTTCGACTTCGTGCAGCGCAACGGCGTCTTCCTCTCGGCCTATTTCATCCTGGCCGTGGTGGCCTGGACGCTCTTCATGATCGTCCTGCCGCAGCTCTACATGGTCGACTTCTCGTTCCGCCATAACCTGCTGCCGAACGAGATCGGCGGTCCCAAGGACGTCTACACGCTCGAGCACTACAGCTACCTGATCTTCGGGCGCCCCGGCGACGAGGAGCTGCTCAACTGGCTGCATCTGCGCGTCTTCGGCCGCACGATCCTGGTGAGCGTCATGATCACGCTGCTGGACTTCGCGCTCTGCTATCCCATCGCCTACTACATGGCGCAGGTCGCCAAGGGCGGCGCCGCCCGGCTGCTGCTGCTCTGCCTGATCATCCCCTTCTGGATCAACGAGGTCCTGCGCGCCTTTGCGTTCAAGATCCTGTTCGGCACCGGCGGCGTGATCAACGCGGCCCTGGTTGGAATGGGCATCATCGACGATGCCAGCCGAATCGACTTCCTCGGTGCCGACGTCGGGCTCTACGCCGGGCTGAGCTACGCCTTCATCCTCCTGATGATCTTCCCGATCTACAACGCGGTCGAGAGCCTGGACCACAACCAGATCGAGGCCGCCCGAGACCTCGGCGCGCCCTGGTGGCGCATCCATTTCCGGGTCGTCATGCCGCACGCCAAGCCGGGCATCGCCTCGGGCTGCACGATGGTCTTCATGCTCTGCGCCGGCTCGCTCGCTGCGCCGCAGATCCTCGGCGGGCCCAGCAGCCTCTGGTTCACGCAGATCATCTACCAATGGTTCAACACCGGCGGCAATTGGCCGCGCGGCTCCGCCTACGCCTTCGTGCTGTTGATCTCCTGCATCATCTTCGTGATGGCCGTGATGCGCGTCTTCAAGGTCCGCTTCGGGGAGATCGCGAAATGACCTCCGGCACCGTCACGCGGATCATGGTGGGATTCTACATCCTGCTGTTCTTCGGCTACCTCTTCGGGCCGCTGATCATGATGGGGGCTTCGGCCTTCAATGCGGCGCCCAATCCTCAGGTCTCGCCCTGGGAAGGCTTCACCTTGCAGTGGTTCGGCCGGCTGCTGTCGAACGACGACATGATGAGCGGGATCAAGAACAGCGTCTGGATCGGCCTCGGCGTGATCTGCCTATCGGTGCCGATCAGCCTGGCCGCCGCCTTGATGATGACGCAGATCCACCATCGCCTGCAGCCGATTTACTACACCATCGTTATCTCACCCGTGCTGACGCCCGGCGTGATCCTCGGCATCTCGACGCTGGTCTTCTGGGACAAGCTTGGGACCTGGGCCGAGGCCGACTACGAGACCTTCTACTACAACGGCATCTTCCTCAGCGTGGTCGGCCAGTCGACCTTCATCTCGGCCTATTGCATGCTGATCTTCCTCGCCCGGCTGCAGCGCTTCGACCGGACGCAGGAGGAGGCGGCGCTGGATCTCGGCGCGACCCACGTCCAGGTCTTCTGGAAGATCCTGATCCCCTTCCTGAGGCCGGCGATCTTCTCGGCCGCGGTGCTCGCCTTCCTGACCTCCTTCGAGAACTACAACACGACGATTTTCACGATCCAGGCCGAGAGCACGCTGACCACGGTGCTGTCCGGCCAGATCAGGCTCGGCACCAAGCCCGACGTGAGCGCGCTCGCCGTGATCATCGTCGGCCTGACCCTGGTCGGCGCGACCGTGCACGAGATCCTGCGCCGGCGCGAGCAGGCCAAGGAAGAAGCGGCCAAGGAGGCGGCGCGGCGGGCCGAGGCCGCGGCCGATGCGAAGCTCGCCGCGGCGCCGGTCGCCGCTACGACCTAGGACAGAACGCAGAGCCCGGTGGCCGCCGGGGAGGAGGCAGAGCGATGTCGAGACGGGGGCTGGCCCTGGTCGCGCTCGTTGCGGCCCTGATGCTGGCATCGAAGACGGCGCTGGCCTGTGAAGATGGGCAGACACTGGTGCCGGGCGAGAGCTGCGACGTAACGGTCAAATGGGGCCACGACCACTGGATCAAGGCCGAGCTGCCGGAGGGCGGCGGCCATCATGTGGAGTTCCGGCACTTGGAAGGCGGCTGCAAGGTCTCTCTGTTCAGCCCCGTCGAGACCGAAGGCGCGGAGCTCGGCCCCGACGAAGAGCCGGGGCGCGGCACCCAGTCCGGCGAGTACCATCTCTTCACGCGCGCCATCGTGGTGGCAAAGCAGGCCTGCCGTTACCGCGTCACGGTCAATTAGAAACGACACCAAGAGAGGACCCGACGTGGCCATCACCGTCCACACGATCACGCGCTACACTGTCCAGTTCCTGACCAAGAAGGCCGGCGAACAGGCGCATTCCTACGCCACCGTGCGCCTCTACGACGACGACAACCACTGCCGAGGCGTCGCCGTGTTCGACAACTATGCGGGCGGCGAGCCGCCGAAGCCGACCGGCGACCAGGAACAGCAGTCGGCGACTTGGTATCTCGACATCGCCTTCTTCGATCCCTTCATGGACGTCCTGCGCCTGGAAAAGGAGAACTACCTCAAGATCGGCTGGACCCAGGTCGGCCGCTTGCCCGCGGTCGCCCAGGTCTCGATCGATACCAAGAAGGAGATC
>JAKSDN010001418.1 GCA_022360075.1 Kiloniellales bacterium
CGCGCGCGCGACGGCAAGGCTCGGGCGGTAGTTGCCGAGCAGCAGAACGGATTCTTGTTTCGCCGCGGAGGGCTGATGTGCCATCTCGCCTTCGCCGCCATGCCTGAACGCTTGTTGCGAGCCAACGATAAGGCTTAAGCGTTCCGTCTTAAATTTTCAGCAAAAAGCCTGCTTCCATGGCCGCTTCGACGAACGGGAATGGCGCTCCGACGCCTCGGGCAGGGGCAACCTTCGGGGCCGGCATCGACAAGCTGCTCATCGAGATCGTGCGGCCGTGGCGGGAGTGAGCTGGACCCAGGATCGCTGGCGCATACTCACCAGGAGGTTCGATGGCCTATTTCCGAATCCCTTCTTCTCGGCGTCACCCTCGGGCTTGACCTCCGATTGGCCTCAGGTGGTCCATTTAAGACCGAGCCTCGGACCACGATGGATTGCCGGGTCAAGCCCGGCAATGACAGTGTTTTCAATAGTTTGGTGGATCACTTCTAAACATCCATATCGATTTCGATTGCGGGCTTGAAGTTACAACTCCGCTGCGGCCGGGTTAAGGAACTTAAGCATTCAGTATCGATTTTCGGTCAAAGCTCCGGGGCCTCGGACCACGGAGCCTGATCGATGTCGTTCACGCTGTTCGGGAGGGTGGGCGCCTGCCTTCTCATCGTGCTCGGACTGGCCGGTTTGGCGCCGGCCGCCCCCGCCATGCCCCTGGAGCCGGCCGGACGGGCGCTCGGGGCGGTGACGCAGCAGAGCTTTCCCAAATGGTACGGCGCGATGAGCCGAAGCTGGGCTCACAGCGGCCGGGAGGAAGCGCGCTGCCGCCAGCGCATGCAGCGCGATTGCCGCCTGGACCTCTGGCAGGCCTTTCTCGGCCGCCTGCAGGGTCGCGAGCCGCGCATGCTGCTCGAGCGGGTCAACCGCTTCGTCAACCGGGTGCCCTATCGCCCCGACCACCTCGCCTGGAACCGCAGCGACTACTGGGCCGCGCCGGGCGAGTTCTTCGCGCGCGGCGGCGACTGCGAGGACTATGCGGTTGCGAAGTACTTCTCGCTGCGCCGCCTGGGCATCGCGCCAGAGGCCATGCATATCGTCGTGGTCACCGACCGGGTCCGCAAGCTGGCCCATGCGGTGCTGGTCGTTCGAGACGGCGATCGGCAATGGCTGCTCGACAGCCTGGACGACCGCATCGTCGATTGGCGCGCGCAGGACCGCTACAGCCCGATCTATGCGGTCAACGAGGAGAAGGCCTGGGCGCCCTGGAACGCCGACCGCACGACCTGAGGCGACTGGGCGACAGGTGCGTTAAGAGCCTGCTAACCTTATCCGTTCAAGTAGTGACATGAGCCCGGAGTCCGGGTCTGCCCTCGGGCCCGCTGCATGCGGGGCGCCAAGTGCTTATGTCTGAAGCATCGCCCGCCCATCGTTCGGGGGCGTGGGCGTCGGCGGGCCTGAACAACAGTTGTTTGCCGGAGGCAGCCGTCATGCAGAAAAACGTCGTCATCGCGGGATTCGCGCGCTCGCCGTTCCAGCCCGCATCGAAGGGCGAGCTCACGAAGGTGCGTCCGGACGAGATGGCCGCCCAAGTGATCCGTGGCCTGCTTGAGCGGACCGGCGTCGACCCGGCGAGCGTCGAGGACCTGATCGTCGGCTGCGCCTTTCCCGAGGGCGAGCAGGGCCTGAACGTGGCGCGGCTGATCGGCTTCCTCGCAGACCTGCCGATCGGCGTGCCGGGCGCGACCGTCAACCGCTTCTGCGGCTCTTCGATGCAGGCGGCGCACATGGCGGCGGGCGCGATCCAGATGGACGCGGGCGAGGCCTTCATCTGCGCCGGCGTGGAATCGATGACCCGCGTGCCCATTCCCGGTTTCAATCCCATGCTCAACCCGGGGCTCGCCGAGCGCTATCCCCAGGCTTACGTCTCCATGGGCGAGACCGCCGAGACCTTGGCCGACCAGCGCCAGATCCCGCGCCCGCGTCAGGAGGAATTCGCGGTCGAGAGCCATCGCAAGGCCGCCGCGGCGCGCGAAGCCGGCAAGCTCGATGAGGAGATCGTGCCGATCGGCCAGGGCAACCTGCGGGTCGAGAGCGACGGCTGCATCCGGGCCGACACCACGCAACAGGCGCTGGCCGAATTGAAGCCGGCCTTTCGCGAGACCGGCTCGGTCACCGCCGGCACCTCCTCGCCGCTGACCGACGGCGCCGCGGCGATCCTGGTGACCTCGGAGGCCTTCGCCAAGGCCAACGGCTTGACGCCGCTCGCCCGCATCCGCGCGATCGCGGTTGGCGGCTGCGCACCGGAGATCATGGGCATCGGCCCGGTGGTCGCGACCCGCAAAGCGCTGGAGCGCGCCGGTCTGAAGATGGACGACATCGACATCATCGAGCTCAACGAGGCCTTCGCCGCCCAGGTGCTGGCCTGCGTCGACGATCTCGGGATCGAGACGGAGCGCATGAACCTCGACGGCGGCGCGATCGCGCTCGGCCATCCGCTCGGCGCCACCGGCGCGCGCATCACCGGCAAGGCCGCGCAGCTCTTGAAGCGCGAGGGCAAGCAGCTCGCCCTGGCGACCCAGTGCATCGGCGGCGGCCAGGGCATCGCCACGATCCTGGAAGCCGCATGATGCCCGAGGTCACGAAAAGCGAGGCCATGACCATCGAGAAGGTCGCGATCATCGGCGCCGGCGTGATGGGCGCCGGCATCGCCGCCCAGGTCGCCAATGCCGGCGTTTCGGTGCTGCTGCTCGACGTCGTGCCCGAGGGCGCGGAGAGCCGCAACGCGGTCGCCGCGGGCGCAGTCCAGCGCATGCTGAAGACCGAGCCGGCGCCCTTCATGAGCAAGCGCGCGGCCAAGCTGGTGACGCCCGGCAACATCGAGGACGACCTGGGCGCGCTCGCCGACTGCGACTGGATCGTCGAGGCGGTCGTCGAGCGGCTCGACGTCAAGCGCGCGCTCTACGAGAAGATCGAGGCGGCGCGCAAGCCTGGTGCCATCGTCTCGTCCAACACCTCGACCCTGCCGCTCGCCAAGCTGACCGAGGGCCTGCCCGAGAGCTTCGCCCGCGACTTCCTGATCACCCACTTCTTCAATCCGCCGCGCTATATGCGCCTGCTCGAGCTGGTCGCCGGGCCGGCGACGCGGCCGGAGGCAACTGAGGCGCTGACCCGCTTCGCCGATCTCCGGCTCGGCAAGGGCGTGGTCGCGTGCCACGACACGCCGGGCTTCATCGCCAACCGCATCGGCACCTTCTGGATTCAATGCGCGATCGTCGAGGCGCTCGACCGCGGCCTGACGGTCGAGGAGGCCGACGCTCTCATGAGCCGGCCACTCGGCATCCCCAAGACCGGCGTGTTCGGCCTGATGGATCTGGTCGGCGTCGACCTGATGCCGCATGTCGATCGCAACCTCGCCGAGTCCCTAGCTGCCGACGATTCCTACCAGGCGATCCGGCGCGAGCTGCCGTTCATCGAGATCATGATCGCGGAGGGCTTCACCGGGCGCAAAGGCAAGGGCGGCTTCTATCGGCTGAACAAGACCGATGGTCAGCGCATCAAGGAGGCGCGCGATCTTCGAACCGGCGCCTACGCGCCCGCGGCCAAGCCGGCGCTCGAGAGCCTGACGGCGTCGAAGCAATCGGGGCTCAAAGCTCTGGTCGCGCATCCCGACAAGGGTGGGCTCTATGCCCGTGCGGTGCTGTCCCAGGTATTGGCCTATGCGGCGGTTTTGGTGCCGGAGATCGCCGACGACATCCCCGCCGTCGATCGCGCCTTGCAGCTCGGCTACAACTGGAAATACGGCCCCTTCGAGCTGATCGACCGGCTCGGCGCGGAGACCCTGGTTGGCGTTCTGGAAGAGGACGACAGGGCGGTGCCGGCGCTCCTGAAGCGCGCCGCCGAGGCCGGCGGGTGCTACCGCGTCGAGGACGGCAAGCGTCAGTACCTCGGTCTCGACGGGCAATATCGCGATGTCGTCCGTCCCGAGGGCGTCCTGCTGCTCGCCGACATCAAGCAGCGCAGCGAGCCCTTGGCCAAGAACGGCTCGGCCAGTTTGTGGGATCTCGGCGACGGCGTGATCGGGCTCGAGGTCCACACCAAGCTCAACACCATCGACCCCGACGTCCTGAGCCTCATGCGCAAGGCGATCGAGATCGTGCCGAAGGGCCACAAGGCGCTGGTGATTTATAACGAGGGCGAGCACTTCTCGGCCGGCGCCAATCTCGGCCTCGCTCTCTTCGCCGCCAACACCGCGCTCTGGCCGATGATCGAGGACCTGGTTGGGCAGGGCCAGAAGGCATACGCCGCCCTGAAGCGCGCGCCCTTTCCGGTCGTGGCCGCGCCGTCCGGCCTGGCGCTCGGCGGCGGCTGCGAGATCCTGCTGCATTCCGATGCCGTGCAGGCCCATAGCGAAAGCTACGTCGGCCTGGTCGAGGCCGGGGTCGGGGTGATCCCGGCCTGGGGCGGCTGCCGGGAGCTCCTGCACCGCTTCGCCAGCGATCCGAAGCGCCCCAAGGGACCCATGCCGCCGGTCGCCACCGCCTTCGAGACCATCGGCATGGCGAGTGTCGCCAAGTCGGCCTTCGAGGCCAAGGAGATGGGC
>JAKSDN010001422.1 GCA_022360075.1 Kiloniellales bacterium
CTCCGCGCTGCCCGCGCCGCCCCATGTCGTCGATGGCAAGCTGCGCGCCCGCCTCAGCCTCACCGCCGCGCAAGGTGGGGCCAAGGGCTCGGCGCTGCCGGGGCGGTTCGAGATCGTCGTCAATCGCCGCTACATGCCGGAGGAAGAGGCCGGTAACGTCCTGGCCGAGATCGAGGACTGCATCGCGCGAGCGGTCGAGCAGAGCGCACTACTCGGCCACGAGATCGAGACGGTCGGCCATCTCGCGCCGGTGCGCGATCCGCGCGGAC
This sequence comes from Kiloniellales bacterium, assembly GCA_022360075.1. The sequence goes on from JAKSDN010001422.1 coordinate 270, forward strand.
CGCACTGGCCGCGCTGGCAGAGCGCGCTCGCCGATGGCTTCGGCTGGCCGCCCGAGGACTTCCGGGCCTACGGCGCGTCGACCAGCTCGGACATGGGCTGGATCCAGCCGGCCGGCATTCAGGAGATTCTTCTGGGCGGCCTGGCGCGGCCCGACCGCAACGTCCATGCCGCCGACGAGCACACGACGGACGAAGACCTCAAAGGACTGGCCCGATCCGTGCTGCTCTACCTCAGCCGCGACTTCGCGCCCGAGCAATGCGGGCCTTGAAAGCCACGAAAGGCAGACGCCACCCATTCGACAGTGGAGGACAGAAATGAAGACAACGCGCTGGAACATGCACCGCCGCCGCTTCCTGCAGACCGCGGGTGTGGCGACTTTGGCCGGCATGGCCGGGCCGCTCGGCATCTCGCCGGCACAGGCGGCCGGCGGCACGCTGCGGGTCAGCATCAACCGGGCGCCCGGCAAGCTCAATCCGCTGCTGCACCGCCTCAACTCCGAGTACCTGCTCGGCGAGCTGCTCTACAGCGGCGTCACGCGCCTGGGCCCGAACATGGAGGCGCTGCCGGACCTGGCCGAGAGCTGGACGGCGAACGACACGCTGACCGAATGGTCCTTCAAGCTGCGCGAGGGCGTCGCCTTCCACGACGGCTCGGCGCTCAGCGTCGACGACGTGGTGGCCTCGCTCACCGCCGTACTCGACAAGAACACCGGCTCGCCCGGCCGCCGCAATCTCGGGCCGATCGAGAGCGTCTCGGCCGGATCGGGCAACACGGTCGTGGTCAAGACGTCGGTGCCCTACGGCGACCTGCCGGTTGCCCTCACCTACTCGACGGCCAAGATCGCGCCGGCCGCGATCGTGCGCGACGACCTCGACCGGCTGTCGCGCGAGGCGATCGGCACCGGCCCCTTCAAGCTGGTGAGTTACGAGCCCGACCGCCTGACCGTCGTGGAGAAGAACCCCAACTACTTCGTCAGCGGCGCGCCCAAGCTCGACAAGGTCGAGGTGCGGGTCTTCCCCGACGCCGCCGCCGAGATGGCCGCGCTGATCGCCGGCGAGATCGACCTGGCGCTGGAGGTGCCGCCGGCCGAGTTCGAGCGGGTCAGCGCGACGCCGGGCGTGACCGGCATGCGTACCGCCTCGGGCCGCTTTATCGACGTCGTCATGGCGAACGACCGGCCGCCCTTCAACGACAAGCGGGTACGCGAGGCGCTGGCGCTCACCCTCGACCGCCAGGCGATGATCGAGATCGTCGCAGAGGGCTACGGCACGCCGGGCAACGACACGCCGATCAATTCGGCCTATCGCTACTACGCGGAGATGCCGCAACGCGGCCCCGACATCGCCCGGGCAAAGGCGCTGCTCGCCGAAGCGGGCTATCCCGATGGCATCGACCTCACCCTGGTCGCCTCGGTCAAACCAGGCTATCGCCAGACCCTGGCCGTGGTGATCCGCGAAATGGCCAAGCAGGCCGGCTTCAACATCGACGTCCAGACCATGGCCCACGCCACCTACCTGGAGCAGGTCTGGAAGAAGGGCGATTTCTACGTCGGCTTCTACAACATGCAGCCGACCGAGGACGGCGTCTTCAAGCTGCTGTTCACCTCGGACGCAGCCTGGAACGAAACACGCTGGAACAACGCCGCCTTCGATAATGTCGTGGATGAAGCCCGCACCAACGCCAGTCCGGACGAGCGCGCCAAGCTCTACGCCGAGGCGCAGCGGATGATGCACGAGGAGATGCCGGCCCTGGTCCCGGTCTTCTTCGACCTGCTCGGCGCGCGCCGCGACTACGTCGAGGGCTACGACCTGCACCCGCGCGGCGCGGTCTTCCACCTGGACAAGGTCTCGCTCGGCGCCGGCGCGCCCAATCGCGGCTGACCGTTGAGTCTGCTGGTGGCTTTTGTTGCGACGCCTAGCGGCGTCGTCACCCCCACCCCAACCCTCCCCCATCAAGGGGGAGGGGGCTATGGTGTTGAGTCGCAAAACCAATTCCCTCCCCCCTTGAGGGGGAGGGTTAGGGTGGGGGGCGTCCGCGCAGCGGACAAGAAGAAGGTACCAAGTTGCCTAGCGAATACTCCCTCTCCCTCGATCCTCGCTAGGTACTCATCACATTGGGTCAGACGGCCGAGCTCGGAACTAAAGCGTTTCTCATGGAAGCCTGACGCCTGCTTCGTTTTCTTGGTCCGCTGCGCGGACGCCCCCCACCCTAGCCCTCCCCCTCGAGGGGGGAGGGGACAGTTGCGGCTTGCCAATGCCGGCCGGAGCCGTGACCGCGAGCCTGTGCCCTCTTCACACACCGAACCACCATGTCACCCAGCTACCTGCTGAAGCGCCTGGTCTACTTGCTCGTCACCGCGCTCGTCGTGTCGCTGATCGTCTTCGGCGTGACGCAGATCCTGCCGGCCAATGCGGCCGTCATGATGCTCGGCGAGTTCGCGACGCCCGAGGCGCTGGCCGCGCTGGAGGAGAAGCTGGGCCTCACGCGGCCGGCCTGGGAGCAGTATCTGAGCTGGCTCGGCGGCGTCGTTACCGGCGACTTCGGCGAGTCCCTGCGCACCGGCCTGCCGGTCGCGCCGACCGTGCTCGACGCGCTCAGCCGCTCGCTGCTGCTCGCGGGCCTCGCCTTGCTGGGCGTGGTTTTGGTCGGCGTGCCGCTCGGCATGGTCGCCGCCGTGCATCGCGGCAAGCCGCTCGACCTCGGGGTGAGCCTCTTCTCCTACATCGGCGTGTCGCTGCCGGAGTTCGTGCTCGCGACCCTTCTGCTGGTCTGGCTGACCCGGCCGGAGATCGGCCTTTTCCCGGCCTCGGGCTATGTGCCGATCCTGGAGGACCCGGTGACCGGCCTGTGGCACATCGCGCTGCCGGTGATCACGCTCACGATCATCCTGACCGCCCACGTCATGCGCATGGTGCGCTCGGAGATGGTCGACGTGCTGCACTCCGACTACGTCCGGGCCGC